>NZ_DAOMPX010000068.1:0-9450 GCF_035445025.1 Citricoccus sp.
TGACAAACTTTGCCATTGATGCATAGCCAGAGGTGTTCCGGTTCCAAGGAACTGGAACACTTATGCCTGTTTCAAGATCGGACAGCCGAGGGTACTTCCTGTCTTATCGGCAACTGTTGCTGGCTCTTACGACTCGCGGTTGAATCTCCCGGTACTGGTTTCCGTGTTAAGTCGATATTCCTCATCAGGTCGACCGCCGTTATCGGGAACTGCGTTCTGGTTGTCTGCGGGCAGCTTCTCGAATGAACCCGGCCCCTCCGGGGCCATCTTGGCCAGACGATCGATGTCCTTGAGCTTGGCCAACCAGATTTCGCGTGCCAATCGGATCGTTGGTTTGGTTGCGAAGAAGATGGAACCGAACAAGAAACACCACGTGCCGGGGAGCATGGTCTGTTCGAAGAAGAACAGGATGCTGCCGATGATGAATAGGGACGCCGCGGCGAAGTCCACGATCGTATGGAGCACTTCGAACAGCGCGTAGCGGCGTGCTTGTTGAGGAGTGATCTCGCGATCGCGAGGGTCGAAGAGTCGCACAGTGCCTTCTTTCGCTGATCGATGCTGGGTGCTTCCCTATGGTCGGCGACGCGCGCGCATCTGCCCGGAAGCACTGGAATCCTCGCCTCATCCTTGCGGAATTTATCCCAGGGCCGTTGATGCCAAGGACCGTGCTCGACGCCGCCATGATCGCTTTGATACCTCCACTAGCGGAGATGACACTTCTTCAGGATGGGAGAAGCGCGGCCCGCGCGGTCTTGCCGACGGAGTGGAGCCGCCGTGCTCGGCCCCTGCGTCGGCTGTCAGCTGGGGGAGTGCCGAAGCCAGTGTGCCGGCCCGGTAGTGCCGGCTCGGTACTCTTCCAGCGGTACGGTTCCGGCCTGCCACGCCGTGCGGATCTGGTCGATGATCCGCCAGGCGTGTTCGGAGCCCTCGGCGCGGATGGACAGCGTGGGGTCGCGATCCAGTAGACCGCGGAGGACCTCACCGTAGGGGTTGAGTCGGCCGGCGCCGAAGTCGGCGGTGAGCCGCCCGCGGTCCAGGGTGAACGGGTCACCGGGTCCGTTGACGTTGAGTTCCACTGTCAACTGGTCCGGGCCCAAGCTGAGGCGCAGCACGGTGGGTTCGGTGGCTCCGGTGAAGCCGGCCGGTTGGTGGGGCACCTCGCGGAAGGTAATGACGATCTCGTGCCGGTCCGCGTTTAGGGCTTTGCCCGAGCGCAGGGTGAACGGCACTCCGGCCCATCGCCAGGTGGCCGCCTCGAGGGTGACTTCGGCCAGGGTCTCGGTGCCGCGTGCCGGGTCCACGCCGGGTTCATCGGTGTAGGAGGGCAACTGTCGGCCGTTGATGGTGCCGGCGGTGTAGCGGGCGCGTCGGCTGGCGTGGGCAGGATCATCGCCGAAGGGCCGCACCGCGCGCAGCGCTTCGGCCTTGGTCGCGCGCAGCTGCTCGGGGTGCAGGGACTGTGGGGCGTCCATGGTGATCAGGGCCATGACCTGCAGCAGGTGGGATTGGATCATGTCGACCATGGCCCCGGCATGATCGTAGTACCCGGCTCGGTTCTCCAGGCCCAGTTCTTCGTCGTAGACGATCTCAACCCGAGCGACATGGTCGCGGTTGAGCAGCGGTTCGAACAGGTAGTTCGTGAAACGTAGGCCCAGGATGTTCAACACCGTGGATTTGCCCAGGAAGTGATCGACCCGGAAGACCTGTTCTTCGCTCACCAGGGAGGTCAGGTGTTGGTTGAGTTCGGCGGCACGGTGTTGGTTGACGCCGAAGGGCTTCTCCAGGGCCAGCATGGTGCCGTCCGGCAGCTCGATCTCGTGGAGGGCCTCGATGGCTCGGGTGGTTACGGCCGGGGGCAGGGCGAAGTACAGGGCCGGGATACCGTCCGCGGCGGTCAGGAGTGACTCCAGGTCGGTGGGGGAGGAGGCATCGGTGGCCTGGTAGTCGGTGTGGGCCAGGGTGTGGGCCACCGCCGGACCGGCGGCCCCGACGCTGGCGAAGGCCTCTCGGACGGTGTCGGGCCACGATGGGCTGGGGTCTGCGGTTAGATCGGCGCCGATCAGTGTCAGCCTGCGGTCGGGTTCTTCGGTGAGCAGCCGGCCCAGGCCCGGTAACAACAACCGTGCGGTGAGGTCGCCGGTGGCGCCGAGGATGATCAACGTCCCGATGGTGTCCATCCGTAGCACGCTACTCCCGCGGCGGCTGGATGTCCCGACACGGCGGCTGGTTCAATGGGGCCATGGCTCAGGACCTCGAGCGTGGCTCCACCCCTCTGGAGGACTACGCACTCCTGTCCGATCTGCGCACCGGGCCGCTGGTGTCCCGGGAGGGCAGCATCGACTGGCTGTGCTTCCCCCGCTTCGATTCTCCCTCAGTGTTCGCCGCCCTGCTGGGTACCGAGGAGGACGGGCGGTGGCGACTGTCCGCTGTTGGCGGGGAGGTGGTCTCCCGGCGGTACCTGCCCCGCACCTTCGTGCTGGAGACCACGTGGCGCAGTGCCACCGGGGTCGCGGTGGTCACCGATTTCATGCCGCCCAGTGACGGCCAGGCTGATCTGGTACGACAGGTGCAGTGTCTTTCCGGGACGGTTCAGATCGAGCATGACCTGCGGATCCGTTTCGACTACAACCGGGCCAAACCGTGGACCCGGCGGGTCGATCTCCACGGCACGGATCGGCAAGGACTGCTCTCGGTGGCGGGGCCCGACGCGCTGCTGCTGACCGGGCCCCTGTTGCACCCTCACGAAGACCAGGGCAGCGAACCGCAAGAAGGCATGGAGGACCGTCACGAGGCCTCCCCGCAGGGCCACCCGGATGACTACCAGGGCGCGGTGGCCGACCGGCTCACCGGGGCGTTCGATCTGCAGGCCGGTGACACCCGGGAGTGGGTGCTGTCTTGGCACGAATCCCACCGGTACCCACCGATCCCGGTGGACCCGGCCCAGGCGCGGGAACGCACGATCGCGTACTGGCGGGACTGGTCAGAACACGTGGAAGTCCACGACCGCCACGACGAGATGGTGCTGCGGTCCTTGATGGTGTTGCGCGCGTTGACCCATCGGGCCACCGGGGGCATCGTGGCCGCGGCCACCACCTCGCTGCCCGAGGACTTCGGCGGGGCCCGGAACTGGGACTACCGCTACACCTGGTTGCGGGACGCGGCCCTGACCATTGAGACGCTCATCGGCCACGACTTCACCGAGGGCGCCCTGCACTGGCGCGGTTGGCTGTTGCGGGCCGTGGCCGGAGACCCACAGGATTTGCAGATCATGTACGGGATCGCCGGAGAACGCCAGCTGCCCGAGACCGTCCTGGACCACCTGACCGGGTACGAACACTCCCGACCAGTGCGTGTGGGGAATGAGGCCGCCGACCAATACCAGGCCGACGTCGTGGGGGAGGTGATGATCGCCCTGGCCGCCCTGCGCGACGCCGGGGTACCCGAGGATGAGTACTCCTGGGGCCTGCAGAAGAACCTGCTGCACTTCTGCGCAGAGAACTACGATCGCCCCGGCCACGGAATCTGGGAGATGCGCGGAGCCCCGGGATTCTTCGTCCACGGCCGGGCCATGATGTGGGCCGCGTTCAACGAAGGAATCCGAGCCCTGGACGAACACGGCCTGGACGGGCCGGTGGACCGGTGGCGGGAGCTCCGGGAGAACCTGCGCGAGGAGATCCTGGAGCACGGGTTCAATGAGGACCTGAACTGCTTCACCCAGACCTACGCCACCACCGAGGTCGATGCCTCCCTGCTGCAACTGCCCCACACCGGCCTGGTGGCCTATGACGATCCGCGGATGCTCGGCACCGTGGCCCGCATCGAGCAGGACCTCGTGGACAACTCCGGGCTGGTGCGCCGATATCGCACTGAAGCCGGCCTCGACGGGCTGCCCGGAGACGAGTACCCCTTCCTGATCTGCTCGTTCTGGCTGGTTGAGCAGTACGCCCGCACCGGCCGGGTAAATGAGGCGAGCGAGCTGCTCGACCGGCTCACCGGCCACGCCACCGACCTCGGGCTCTACGCCGAAGAATACGACCCTGCCAGCGACCGCCTGGCCGGGAACTTCCCGCAGGCCTTCAGCCACCTCGGCTTCATCCGCGCCACCGACGCCCTCGAAGAAGCCACCGGCAAACACGACCTCGCTACACCGGACCGTCCAAGATCCCAGACCTGCGATAACCCCTGAGTCACCTTGAATGCTCGGGGAGGCACCCCGAACTTATCGAAGAGCACCGTTTGCCGCGACCCGAGACTTCTCTGCGGGAACGGAATGTTTGGCGAGGCGCTCAGTTGGCGCTCCGGCGCTGCCGTGCCGGACCCCCTGAGTCCTCGGATTGCCTCTCAGGCCTTGGATGGTTATCGCTACATGTTGTCCCATGTCTCGGTAGCCGACCCCTCTCCGGAGCGGTTTGTGCAGTATGCCCGGGCATACCTGGGTGGCGGTTCCGAAGCAGAGCCGGAGCCAAGCCCCTGTGCTCCTCCAGGTTGCTCCGTGCCCGTGCAGGTACTGGTGAACTGAAGCGCCCTGGGTTTCGTTCTGTGGTTAGACCACCGCGGGCGCGGCTGTCAGGTGTTGAGTGTATGAGGCTTCGACTTCTGCCGGGGTCCGGTAGTCGAGGCTCTCGTGCAGTCGGCGGGTGTTCCACCACTGCACCCAGTCCATCGTGGCCATCTCCACGGCGGTGACCGAGGGCCAGACCCGACAGCTGTGGATGATCTCGGCCTTGTAGAGGCCATTCACGGCTTCAGCGAGGGCATTGTCATACGAATCCCCGACGGACCCGACCGACGCGGTGACACCGTAGACCGCCAACGTCTCGGTGTAGGCCAGACTGACGTACTGCACACCCCGATCCGAGTGATGGACCAGGCGTCCGTCCCGCAGGCTGGCATCGGTGCTCAGCAGCGCGTGCTCCAGGGCCTGCAGCGGCAGGGACTGTGTGTGCAGGGTGGCCGCCACGGCCCAACCGACGATCTTCCGGGTGCAGGCATCGGTGATGAACGCGACGTAGCAGAAGCCAGTCAAGATCCGCACGTAAGTGATGTCAGCGACCCACAGCCGGTTCGGTGCCTGCGCGGCGAACTGTCGCTTGACCAGGTCCGGACGGTGATCCGGCTCGACGGCGGGCCTGGTGGTGACCGGCCGGCGGCCTCGCCGTACGCCCTGCAGGCCGGCGGCTTTCATCAGCCGGGCGACCTGGTCACGGCCGAGATCCCAGCCGGCCCGGCGCATGGCATGCCACATCTTGCGGTATCCGTAGACGCCGTAGTTCTCGGCGTGGATCCGCCGCAGTTCCTCGGCCAGGACCGCATCGCGCAGGCTCCGCGCCGAGGCCGGACGGGTCCTCGCGGCGCGGTAGCCGCGGGAGGTGATGAACCCACACTCCGTCGCACCCAGGGTGCGGCAGATGGCCTCGACCCCGAACTGATCCTTGTGTTCGTCGATGAACCGGATCATCTCGTCGTGGGGCGGACGTTGTTCCGCGCACGGATTACGCCGAGGCCTTCTTCAGGATCTCGTTGGCACGCCTGGCCTCGGTCAGCTCCCGACGCAAACGCCGGAGCTCTTCCTCCGGGGTCTCACCCGGTGATGCTTCCGCTGGACGTGCTGAATCCTGGGCTCGCTGGCACCAGTTCCGCAGGGTTTCCGGGCCACAGCCCAGGGATTGTGCCACGACACGGATCGAAGCCGCACGAGGACCACCTTCCGTGGCTTGGCGGTCGAAGACCATCCGCACCGCTCGGTCGCGGAACTCAGGGGTGAACTTCTTGGGCATGTACCGATTCTCCTTCGTGAGACTCGGAACGAAACCCAGGGCGCTTCAAACCGTATTCCGGCTCAGCATGATTGAGTCCGGCATGGCCGACAGCGTCGGGCAGTCCATACCGTGGGGCTCCGTCCCGAGCGGGTCGGCACGGTCATGTCCGGGGCCGGTTCACGAGCTGTTTTCACCGTTTCGGCGGCCCGATAGCCTGAGGCCGCCCGGTGTCTGGCGAGAATGAGCAGGCAGCAGTCTGCCAACAGTCCATCCGCCCATCATCCTCATCATCATCTCTCACCCGAGGAGGCCCGATCATGAATCCCACCGCACCGAAGGCCATCGGCCGCCGCATCGCCGCCGGCTTGGCGGCCGCGGCTCTGGTGGGCACCACCGCGTGTAGTTCCGTCAATCCGCAGGCCACCATCTTTGAGTACGCCCCGTCGGACGGGATCGAGGTGCAGGCCGGGGACGCCGAACTGCTCAACCTACTGTTGGTGTCCAAAGCCCCCTCTTCGGAGGGCCGCTTCCTGGGCTCGGTGTTCAACGACTCCGACGAGCCCCTGGAGGTGGTCATCACCATCGAGGGCACGAGCACGCGGTTGACCGTGCCCGCCGGTGAGCGCCTCGAACTCGGCGAGCCCGAGAACGAACACATCATCCCGGATACCGGCACCTTCCCCGGCGGCCTGGCCGAGGCCACCATTCAGGCCGGTGACGCCAGCCAGAATGATCAGATCCCGGTGCTGGACGGAACCCTGGAGACCTACCGACCCTACGTGCCGGGAGGTTGGAACCCAGACACCGTCGAGCACCTCTACACCCGGCCCGCCGCACCCCAGGACGACGAGCACTAGATTCGCAAACAGCACTGCCCGGTCGAACTGCCGCCCACCGGGTTGGCTCTACAGGGTTGACTGGGTTTTCCGCAGCGGCCACCCCAGTAGAGGAATCATCGCGTCCGACCCGCGATGCCCTTGCGGACTGTGTAGCGATTGCACCTGAGGGTTAGTGCAGTCCATGTCTGAGCATTCTTTGCTTCGAATCAAGCCCTGAGCGTTTTCGCCGACCGACCTCGGGCTGTCACACCGCTTTTATTGGGGTGTCTTGGGTCTCGGTTCCTCAGGGGTCCGGTTGTTTGTCGGCCAGATTCAGCAGTCGACGGATCCGGCCGGCGATCGCGTCCTTGCTCAGGGGTGGCTCGGCGAGCCGTCCGAGTTCGTCCAGGGAGGCCTGACGGTGTGCGATCCGCAGCTCACCAGCCCGGCGCAGGTGCTCCGGGACGCCGTCGCCCAGGACCTGCAGGGCCCGTCCGACACGGTCCGCGGTGGCGGCCGCGGCCCGGGCCGAGCGCTGGGCGTTCGCGTCGCTGATGCTCGCGCGTTGAGGTGCGGTGAACCGGGCGGGTCGAGCCGCCTGGTGCTGGTCCCAGGTGCGGGCCGCGTGCTTGGCGCCCATCTGGTCCAGGAGCGAGCGGATGGCGTGGGCCTCGCGGATCCTCACCCGGGTGGTGTCCCGGAGGTCTTGGGCCTCTGCCGGGAGGCCGAGCCGTCGGGCGGCACCCACCAGGGCCAGGGCCGCCTCCATGGTCGGGCAGTCGACCCTCAGCGCGATCGCACGGCCGGTTGCGTCCATCGAGCCGTGGGCGAGGAAGGCGCCGCGCCACAGGGCCCGTAACTGTTCCACAGAACCCTGGACCAGCCCCGCCGGCAGGCCTCGGATCGGGCGGCCTCGGGCGTCTACCAGTCCTGTCTGACGGGTCAGGTCCGTCCCGCCCGGATCCACCCGGACCGTGTAACCGCCACCGCGGTGCACGGTGCCGGAGTGTGCGGAGATCTCGCTGTCAACCCCGTAGGCCCCTGCTAACCCCGCGCGCAGTCGGCGGGCCGTGACGATCCGGTCCAGGTCCGCGGTGACGACCATGCGGCCGGAGACCAGCTGCAAGGCACCGCCGAAGCGCAGCATCGCCGCGATCTCGGCCCTGCACTCCGCCAGCGGCCCCAGCCCCGTTCGGGCCAGTTCCTCCTTCACGAGCGCGGTCATGCCCAGGCCCGGTCCCCTCGCCCCGCGTGGGGTGCCTGTCCTGGAACGCCGCGCCCCGTGGGCATCGGTCATCGGGGGGCCCGCATTCAGTGTGCTGCGCCTGCCGGTGCGGCAGGGGTGGTGTAGAGGTGGTCGAGGGTGGCCGGGTCCCAGCCTCCGGGCACGTACGGCCGGTAGTGTTCCAGGGTGCCGTCCAGCACGGGGATCTGATCATCCTGGCTGGCGTCTCCGGCCTGAATGGTGGCCTCGGCCAGGCCGCAGGGGAAGGTGCCGGTGTCCGGGATGATGTGCTCGTTCTGCGGCTCGCCGAGCTCGAGGCGCTCACCGGCGGGCTCGTTCAGGGGCGTGCTCGTGCCCTCGATGGTGATGACCACCCCCAGGGGCTCGTCGGAGTCGTTGAACGCCGAGCCCAGGAAGCGGGCCTCCGAGGACGGGGCCTTGGAGACCAGCAGGAGGTTGCGCAGCTCGGCATCCCCGACGTTCGCGATAATCCCGTCCGAGGGAGCGTACACGTCGAGGGTGGCCTGCTCATTGACGACACTGCACCCGGTAGCCCTCACCGTCAGTGTGGCTGCCAGTCCCAGACCGGTGAGGCCTCGCACGGCGGCGCGGGCAGTGGTGGGATTCATAATCGAACCTCCTCTGGTGGGCGGCGGATGACGTCTTGGGCCCCTCAAGACATCCTGGCCCGAGAACCCATCGCGCACCGCATCCTCGGTGACCAACTCGGGCGTCATCGGGGCTCTGTCTCACGCTACCGGTCCCCCACGCTGAGCGATATGCCCGCTTCATCCAACCCGACCCACGACAACACCCCTTGGCGAACCCCACACCTCGGGCCTCCGAGCTCGACCGCCACCCGGAACACGCCGATGGCGATCTCGCCCCGGTTGGCCACCAGGATCTTCTGGACCATGAACATCACTCCGTTTCGCTGCCGTGCGAACCTCGGGAGGAGGCACGGAGTGGTCCAAAGGTACAAGAGGACCGGGCGCCCCCCGGTCTAGGGGCGCGGTGAGGTCCCCCGGTGATCGACCCCCCGCGGTCAGGCCACCGACCGCCAGGCCCCGGCGCTCCGGCAGGGACCGGCGGCCAGCAGGTTACGGCGGCCCGGTGGGGCCGGGAGATTTTAGCCGAGCAGGATGACGTCCAGCCGGCGGGGGCCGTGGACGCCCTCGACGCGTTCGAGTTCGATATCTGAGGTCGCCGAGGGCCCGGAGATCATGGTGATCGGCGCGGTGGGCTCGACCCGGGCCAGGGCCTCGGGGATCAGCTCCACCACCGATGCGGCCGGAACCACGCAGATGTGGTGGTCCGGGACCAGGCTGATGGCCCGGCGCCCCTCGTCCGAGCGGGCGGTGAGGAAGATCGTGCCGGTCTCGGCGCAGGTGACCGTGGAGGAGGTGACCACTGCGTCCACGGCGTTGAGTTCCCGGACCCCGAGCACCCGTCCGCGTTCATCCGTGGACTCCCAGACCGCCTGGCGGGTGTCGGTGTCGGCCGGCAGCCAGGACGCCTCCAGTCCGGTCGGAACCACGTAGCGGGCAGATGAGCCCAGCAGCTCGTCGATGCGGCCCGGCAGGGTCTCCACGCTCTCGTGGTGGACCGTGGCCTTGTAGTCGACGAGCCGGTCCTCGAGCATCTCCAG
>NZ_DAOMPX010000069.1:0-9019 GCF_035445025.1 Citricoccus sp.
CACCCTGCAACGCGCGCAGCACTTCATCGACACGGAGGCCACCCGCCCGGGTTAGGGCGTGTCTCCTCATGTCTCTCGTCTGAGACTGAAGCGCTGGGCACATGACCCCGCGCCGCACATGTCAACGCAACCAGCCACCCACGAGGAGACACGCCCTGGTCGTGACCCTCCGCGTTCCGGGAATCGAGTTCTAATCAGAGGCCCGCACTCTTCAAGTCGGGTATTGGCACGACGGGCCCCTCGGCCGAGCCCTGGCGGGCGAGTGGGGCAATCAGTGGATCCTGGCAGCTACGTGTACGCCGCCAACGGCCTGGCGGTCATCTCTACAGCACCCTCACTGCAGGCTGACTGGAACGCCAACTGGGGCTTCAGATAACGTCGCAGCCACTCCCCGAAGCTCAGGCTGACCGGTGCCTGCTTCCCCGGGATGTCGGAGTGATGCCGGTCAGATGGCTCGCCCGGGGTTCAGGATGCCATGAGGATCGAAGAAGGCTTTCAGCTCGTGCTGCAGGGCCAGGGTGTCCGGGTCGAACTGCTGGGTGAGCATCCCAGTCTTGAGCGAACCGATGCCGTGCTCCCCAGAGATCACGCCGCCCATCTCCAAGGCGGCCTCGGTGATGAGGGTCAGCACGTGCTCGGCCGCGGCCACGTCCTCGGGGAATCGCTGGGGGCCAGCACGGCGGGGTGCATGTTGCCGTCGCCGGCATGGGCGCAGGTGTTTACCGAGTAACCGGTGTGGGCGGAGATGCTCTCGATGCGCCCGAACATCTGCGCCAATCGGCTGGGCGGAACGGCAACGTCGCAGGACAGGGCCAAACCCGCGGCGCTGAGCGCGGGGTTCACCATCCGTCGGGTCCGGAGCACATCGTCGCCGTCGCCCGCCTCGGCCAGAACGGCCCCGGCGGCCCGGCATGCTGAGACGATCTCCTCTGCCTGCCGGTGGGCATCGGTGCCCACGGTCTGGCCCACCAGCAGGGCTTGCCCATCGGTCGTGATGGTGGAGGGGAAGTGCCGCTGGACGATGTCGATGCAGTTCCGGTCCATCAGTTCCAGGATCTCCGGGGTCGTCGAGGAGGCCATGATCGCCGCGACCGCCTCTCCTGCGGCAGTCATGGTCGGGAAATGCGCCTGGAACGTGACCGGGGTGCCGGTGGGGCGGGGCTTGAGACGGGCGAGGACCTTGGTGACCACGCCGAGGGTCCCCTCGGAGCCGATGAACAACCCCGTCAGGTCATAGCCTGTGCTGTTCTTCCGGGTCCGGGAGCCGGTGTGGAGCAACCGGCCGTCGGGCAGGACGACCTCGAGCCCGGCGATGGCGTCGCGGGTGACACCGTGGGCCAGGCAGCGCAAGCCGCCTGCGTTGGTGGCCACCGTGCCACCGATGGTCGCGGTCTGGTAGCTGACGGGGTCCGGGGCGTACATCAGCCCGTGTTCGGCGGCCGCCTGGTCCAACTTCTCTACGACGACGCCCGGATCTGCCACGGCGATCCGATTGGCGGCATCGATCTCCAGCAGCCGGTTCAAGGTCCGCAGGGAGATGACCAGCCCCCCGGCGTAGGCCAGGGCGCCGCCGCTGACGCCAGTGCCGGCTCCGCGCACGGACACGGGCACCCGATGGGCATTTGCCCAGCGCAGTGCCGCCCGGACGTCTTCGGCCGAACGGGCTTGGACCACCGCCGCGGGCAGACCCACCGGTTCGGCCCGGGAGGCGTCCCGACTGTGCTCGGCCAGCACGGCAGGCTCAACGCTCACCGTGTCCCCGAGCTCCTGCATCAGTTCGTGGAGGGCCTGCGGTGAGGCCGCCTGCACATGGCCCCGAAGGCCGGTGTCTCCCTGATCTCGTTCATAGCTCGTGCGCATGGATGATCTCCTCGTGACCAATTGGCGCTCTACACCAGCGCCGGAATGTGAACTGACTCAGATACGAAACGTGGAAGCCGCCTCGAAGCACGGGACCCGTGTCCTACCGGGTGTGTCTGCTCGGACACCCTATGCGCCGCGTGGATCAAGGCACGGGTCGGTGGTCGCTCTCGGATACGCACTGGGAGCGACCACCGGTGAATATGATCCCGGTCAGGTGAGTGTGAGGCGGGATCCTTCTTTGGTGAGCAGGACGGCGATGAGTCCTGCGGCCAGGACGGCGATCCAGAAGCCGGCGACGAGGCCGGTGCCGCCGGCGACCATCAGGCCGGTGGCGATCATTGGGCTGAGCCCGGCGCCCAGCACGGAGGCACCCTGGTAGGACAGCGACGCCCCGGTGTAGCGGACGTGGGTGGGGAACTGCTCGGCGATGAAGGCGCCGATCGGTCCGTACAGCAGGCCCTGGATGACCCCGTTGCCCACGACGATAGCCACGGCGAAGCCCCAGATCGTTCCGTTGTTGAGCAACAGCATCAGCGGGTAGGCGGCAACGATCCCGGCGACGCCGCCGATGGCGAGCATCCGTCGGCGCCCGATGCGGTCACTCATGCGGGCGGCCCAGAAGGTCACCACGAGGGTGAGGACCGCCCCGGTGGCCTTCCAGTTCAACACCGCCTCGCGGTCGACGCCTTCGGAGGCGGCGATGGAGACGCCCCAGACGGTGAGCAGTCCCTGGCAGCAGTAGAAGCTCACGGCGGCCACGAGACTGAGCACGACGGCGCGCGGGTGGTTGCGCAACACCTCCATCAGCGGTAGGCGCCGCTTGTCCCCGGCCTCGGCCAGTTGGGCGAACATCGGCGTCTCGGTGACCTTCAGGCGGATGACCATGCCGACGGCGATCAGTGCGGCGGAGAGCAGGAAGGGGATGCGCCAACCCCATTCCAGGAAGGCGTCTCCCGTCAGGGCGGAGGTGGCGGAGACGACCAGGGTGGCGAGGATGCCGCCGGCCGGGCCGCCGCCGTTGGCGAAGGCGGTCGCGAAGCCGCGCCGGCGCTGCGGTGCATGCTCCATGGCCATCAGCGCGGCCCCTCCCCATTCTCCGCCGACGGCGACGCCCTGGACCAGACGCAGCAGCACCAGGATGATCGGGGCGGCGATGCCGATCTGTGCGGTCGTGGGTAGCACGCCCATGAGCATGGTGGCCCCGCCCATCATCAGCATGGACAGCACCAGCATCTTCTTCCTGCCGATCCGGTCGCCGTAGTGGCCGAAGACGATGCCGCCCAGGGGGCGGGCGAAGTAACCCGCCGCGAGTGTGGCGAAAGAGGCGAACAGCGCGAAACTCGGCCCGAGGTCGGCGAAGAACACGTGGTTGAACACCAGGGACGCTGCCGTGGCGTAGAGGATGAAGTCGTAGTACTCGATGGCGCTGCCGATGAAGCTCGAGGACAGGATGCGACGCATGTCCTTGGTGTTCATCGATTCCTGCACCTGCGGGGCCTCCGGCGGCAGGTCGGACTGGATGGTGGGTGTGTTGTGCATGATGGTTCCTCGCTGGCGTTTGAGGGTCAGAGGGCGAGACGGTCGAGGGCGGGCTGCAGTTCGATCACGTCGAGGTCATCGGGGACGTGGAAGATCCCCTCGAAGTGCTGTCCGGCCTCACGCCACACCGAGTCCGGCGCGGTACCGGGGACGAGGTGGTGCAACGCCAGCTGGCGTGCCCCGGCCTGCTGGGCCACGCGTGCGGCGTCCGAGACGGAGGTGTGGGACTTGTAGTGGTGGTCGCGGGCCGCGCGCGAACCCGCGTCGGTCTTGCCGGCGTAGGTTGCCTCCACGAAGCCGGTGAAGTCTATGGCCTCGTGCAGCAGCAGGTCCGTGTCGCGGGCCAGGCGGACCATGTTCGGCGTGTAGGCCGTGTCGCCCGAGAAGGTCACCGACCCCTCTGCGGTGTCGAAGCGCAGTCCGAAGGCCGGGGCGACCGGGGGGTGTTCGACGAGGATCGCGGTGACGGTGACTAGGTCGTCGCGGTAGATCTCGAATGGCTCCATCCCCGGGGTGGGGTTGTCGTTGGGGTGGTAACCGATACCGGCCGGGATCTCGATGTCCCGGGCGTCGAACAAATCCAGGGGCGAGGGCCGCAGGGAGTCGATGATGCGGTCATTGAGGTCAGTCGCATGGGCGCGCATCAGCGTCTGGAACATCTCGCGGGTGCCGGGGGTGGGGCAGTCCGGGGCCAGCGGAACCGGCGGCACCGTGGCCCGCGGAGAGGCCGGGGGGAGTACCCCGCGGTTGCCCGGCCCGATGATCCGCACGGGGTCGTGTTCGCGGCCAATCAGCTCGAACAGGCCGAAGATGGCCAGGCTGGCCAGATCCACGGTGTGATCGGAGTGCAGGTGGGTGAGGAAGACCGCGCGCAGGTCGCTGATCTCCAGGCCGGCCTCGGACATCCGCCGCCCGACACCGTGACCGCAGTCGACCAGGTAGACCGCGTCGCCGACCACCACGGCCGTGGCGATACCGGTGCGTCGGCTCGCCTGCTCGGCGCGCCACCATCGCGGGCCACCGGCGGTTCCCAGGGTGACGATCCGCGGGCGAAGGCTGGGAGGGGCAGAGAGGCTCACGAGTGTTCTCCAGAAGTTTGATGGTGGATAACCGGGGTACCCACTAGTGTGATCCGGGTTACAGGATGTGAATAGTCAATAGATCAGATGCCATTGATTAGGAGAACTGATGCCTGAAGTCACACTGCGGCAGATGCGGTACTTCGTGGCCATCGTCGACCTGGGTTCAGTCACGGCGGCCGCGGCCGCCTGCCATGTCTCCCAGGGGGCCGCGTCTATGGCCGTGGCGGATCTGGAAAAGGCCGTCGGGGTCACCCTGTTGGTGCGCAGCCGTTCCAGAAAAGTGGCCCCCACTGCGGCAGGGGTGGAGTTCGCCGCCCACGCACGAACCGTCCTGGAACAGGTCGAGGAGGCCCAGGAAGCCGTGCGCGACCAGGGCGGCGCCATCCGGGGCCTGTTGCGGGTGGGGGTGAGCCTGACCATGTCGCCGCGTGTGGTGCCCCCGCTGATCGAGCACTTCACCACGGAACATCCCCTCGTGGAGCTGAGCTTCGTCGAAGGCGCGCCGGACGCGCTGCAGGAACAGTTGCGGGCTGGCCGCCTGGACCTGGCCCTGCTCTACTCCTGGCAGACGGACCCGGACCTGGAACAAATCCAGATCGCCTCGGTACGTCTGCATGTGATGTTGCCGGCGGGCCATCGCCTCGCGGACCAGGACTCGGTGTGGCTGCGTGACATTGTGGACGAGCCGGCCGTGTTGCTGGACGTCCCACCCACCGCAGAACGGATGATCACCACCGTGGAATCGGCAGGACTGGCCATCCAAGTGGGATGGCGCAGCGCGAACATGGACACCATCCGCACCATTGTGGGCCGAGGCCTGGGGTATTCCTTCGCCAACAGCATCCCCGCCACCGGTGCCACCTTCGACGGACACAAGGTCGTCTACAAGCCGGTCGCCGACAAGACCCCCGCCAACGCCATCATGGCCGTGGTGCCAGCCGGGCAGAAACTACCCCGGCGGGTCAAGGTCGCCATCAACGCCCTCAAGACCACCGAACCACAACGCTGAATGGACCATCACGACGACTCATCCGCCTCGAGACCCCGCCGCAACCGCGGCTGGGGCGCCGGCGCCATCACCCCTGAAGCACGTTCTCAGCACCGACGTGGACGTTGATCCGCCCATCGGCATCAGAAGGACCGTGGACGGTGTGCGCCGCGTCGTCCCCATCCGGGGCGGACGCGCCCACGGTCCCCATATCACCGGCAGCGTGCTCAATGCGGGAGCCGATTTCCAGTAGTACCCCACCGGCGACCCTGAAGACCTGCGGAGGTTGGTGGCCGGAGAAGCCGTCGGTCCGGCCGGCATCTACTTCCGCTGTGTACCCCGGCTGACCGCCGAGGGGGACGGCCCGTACGGATGGATGAACCGCACCTTGTTCACCAGGGGTTCTTCAGGGAAACGGGATGCACGGGGGGCATCCTAGGGCCCGCGGGCGAACGCCAGGTGACCGGTTGAGGGACCAGCCCGGTGACCAGTCAGGCGGGCCGGTGACCCCGGACGCCCCGGGCCGGCCTAGGACCAGCGCCGCACCGCCCACTTCTCCACCAGGCCCAGGACGGCGTCCGTGACCTTGCCGATCACGGCCAGCAGCACGATCGCCAGGATCAGCCGGTCGGTGCGCCCGTTGTTCTGCGAGTCGGTGAGCAGGAAGCCCAGGCCCATGGAGGAGGCGATGAGCTCGGCGGCCACCAGGAACAGCCATGCCTGGGCCAGGGCCAGGCGCAGTCCCGAGAACACCGAGGGGATCACGGCCGGCAGCTGGACGGTGCGCAGCAGGCGCAGGCCGTGATAGCCGAAGGCCCGGCCGGCCTCCACCAGGTGCGGGTCCACGTGCTTCAGTGCCGAGTAGACGTTCGTGAAGATGGGGAAGAACGCCCCGATCGCGATGAGCGTGATCTTCGAGTCCTCGCCGATCCCCATCCACAGGATCAGCAGCGGCACCCACGCCAGGGACGGCACGGCGCGGATGGCCCCGGTGAGCGGGGAGAACAGGGCATCCGCCCACCGGGACAGTCCCAGCACGGAACCGACGAGCAGGCCCAGCACGCCGCCGATCGCGAAGCCGATCAGCACCCGCTGCACGGAGATGGCGATGTGGTGCCACAGGGGGCCGTCCGCCGCCAGCTGGACGCCCGCCTGCACCACGGAGGCCGGCGAGGGCAGCTGCACCGGGGAGAACAGTCCGGCCTCGGTCACCGCCCACCACAACGCCACGAGCAGTACCGGCACCAGGAGGCCGACGGCGGCGCGGCCGGCCGCGGTGCCCAGGGCTCCGCGGGCGCGCGGCGTCCCGGGGCCGGAACCGGCCGGTGCCGCACGCCGGTTCCGTTCGCCCGCGGCCAGGTCCGCCGGGGCCGAGGCCGGGGTGACGGTGTTCGGGGACGCGGGGGTACTCACTGCGTGGCCTTCTCGGCGTAGGAGGGCTCGAGCAGCTCGGCCAGCGCGGCGTCCACGTTCTCCTGGCTGGCGACGTCACCGGTCTCCACCAGGATGGGGCCGACCCTCTCGAGCACGTCGAGCTGGGCCTGCCCGGGGACCGGGTCCACGTCCAGGTTGGAGCGCTCCTGGATGACGGTGGTGGCCACGTCCTCCTCGAGGCCGGCGACCTCGGCGAGGATCGCGGCGGTCTCCTCGGGGTTCTCCAGCGCCCAGGCGCGCGCCTTCTCGTAGACGTCCAGCACGGCCTGGGCCAGCTCGGGGGACTTCTCGAGGAAGGACTCGGTGGCGTTGAGGAAGCCGTACGTGTTGAAGTCCACGTTGCGGTAGAACAGCTCGGCGCCCTCGGCCTCGGCACCGGCCATGATCGGGTCCAGTCCGGACCAGGCGTCCACGGAGCCGTTGGCCAGGGCGGAGTTGCCGTCGGCGTGCTGCAGGTTCTGGACGGTGACCTCGGAGGGGTCCACTCCGGCCTCCTCGAGGGCCTGGATGAGGAAGAAGTACGGGTCCGTGCCCTTGGTGGCGGCCACGTTCTTGCCCACCAGGTCGGTGACCTCCGTGATGCCCGAGTCGGCGGTGGTGACCAGGGCCGCCCACTCCGGCTGGGAGTAGAGGCCGATCGTCTTGATCTCGGTGCCGTTGGCGCGGGCCAGCAGGGCCGCGGAGCCGGCGGTGGAGCCGACGTCGACGGCCTCCGCGCGCAGCGCCTCATTGGCCTTGTTGGACCCCGCGGACTGGACCCAGTTGACGGTGACGCCCTCGTCGGAGAGCTCCTCCTCCAGCCAGCCCTTCTCCTTGATGACCAGGGAGAGCGGGTTGTAGGTGGCGAAGTCGATGTCCAGGGTCTTGGCACCGCCAGCCGGGGCACCGGCCTCGGCGGCGTCACCGCCCGAACCCTCCCCGGCCACGCACCCGGTGAGGGCGAGGGCGGAGACGGCGAGGACCGCGGCGGAGAGCGTGAGTCGGGAGCGCATGGTGGTGCCTTTCAGGACAGGGGATCGCACGGGGGCGGGGAGGGTGGAACAAGAGGGGCGGAAGGGTCGAGCAGGGGGCGGTCCGGGGACAGTGGGCGCCGGTCAGAGTCGGCGGGGCGGTGCCGCCGGTGCGGCACCGGAGCGGTCAGTGCCGGTGGGCGTCGACGCCGAGGCCGTCGAGCAGCTCCGAGCGCAGCGCGGCCAGCTCGGCTGAGCTGCGGGGGCGCGGACGCGTCCCGGGCACGGTGAGGACCTTGCGGGCGGTGGCCCCGGCAGCGGCGCCGGGATCCTTGCCGAGCAGCAGGATGCGGTCGGCCAGCTGCAGTGCCTCGTCCACGTCGTGGGTGACCAGCAGGATGGTGGTGGCCGTGCGGGCGTGGATGTCCAGGAGCAGGTCCTGCATCTTCAGCCGGGTCAGCGCGTCGAGGGCGCCGAACGGTTCGTCCAGCAGCAGGACGCCGGGGCGCCGGGCCAGTGCCCGGGCCAGCGAGGTCCGCTGGGCCATGCCGCCGGAGACCTCGCGGGGCCGGTGATCGGCGTGGGCGCCCAGCCCGACGAGATCGAGCAGCTCGTCCACGCGCTTCCGGCCCTCGCTGCGGCCCGTGCCGTGCGGCAGGCCCAGGGCCACGTTCTGGTGCAGGGTGCGCCAGGGCATCAGGCGCGGTTCCTGGAAGCCGACGGCGGTGCGTGGGTCATGGGCGGTGACCGGCTCGCCGCCGATGAGGATGTCCCCGGAGTTGCCGGTGTCCAGTCCGCCGGCGGCCCGCAGCAGGGTGGACTTGCCGCAACCGGAGGCGCCGAGGATGGCCAGCACCTCGCCGGGTTCCACGGTCAGGGTGATGTCCCGCAACACGGCCCGGGGGCCCTCGGCGGTGGGGAACGCGCGGCCGACGCCGCGGAACTCCACCGCAAGGCTCTCCGGTGCGTCCGGGGCGGTGGCGGCGCCCCGGGCCCGCGCGGGGGCGCGGCCGGCAGGGCTCAGTTCGGCAAGGGCAGTCATGGTGATCACTCTCCATCGCTTCTGGCATGAGCACCCTTGCCCGGTGAAGCGGAGGGTTGCTGCGGCGTCACGGAGCCAGATCTCTCGGCCGCTCTGGATGGTTGCGCGTCCAGTCAATCAG
>NZ_DAOMPX010000070.1:0-8688 GCF_035445025.1 Citricoccus sp.
GCCTCCAGGACCCGGGTGGCGCCGTCGAAGGACTCCCGCAGGTCCGCCAGGGGTACCGGCGGGCCCAGCGCGATGGTGACCCCGGCCTCGGCAGGCACCGGGCCGGCGTCGCCGGTGAGGATCCCGACGGCGCCCTCGCCGCGGGGAGCGGCCAGGGCGCGCGCCCCGGCCCGTTCGGCCCAGTCCTGCAACCGGGTGACGGGGTCCCCGGTGGTCCCGGACGCGACCTCGGCGCGGACCGCCCGCACCGGCTCGTCCAGGGGGAGCTCGAAGGTGGCGGCTCCGCTGTGCAGCTGCGTCCGGTCCAGGACCCCCACGACGGCGTCCCGGATCCACTGCGTGCGGCGGGAGGAGTCCGCCACGGCCTGGGCGATGGAGCGGTCCCGGTAGACCACGACCGCCTGGGTGGTGAAGGCGTCCCCGAGTGACCACAGCAGGGTGCTGAAGGTCAGCGCGGCGTCCGCGGCGACGCCGTGACGCGGGGCGAGGTCGAGCAGGTGGCGCAGGATCACGGACATGGACAGGCGGAACCCGGCCAGCACGCTGACGATGGACACCCCCTGGCCCATGCGCTCCTCCATGAGGGTGCGCGGTTCGTCGATCTGGTCGGGATCCGGGGCGCGACCGTCCAGGATGGTGCGGATGCTCAGGGCCCGGTTGCGCCGGGCCGAGGCGAGGAGGGACTCGGTGGGCACGTCCTCGTAACCCGGGACCGAGTCCCGCAGGACCCGGACGGTCTCCTCGAGGATGGCGTCATCGCCGCCCAGGGATTCGACGAGCGCCCGCACGGCGGTCTGGTCCACGCCCGGATCAGCCTCGGCTCTGCGCCTCGGTCGATCCCTCGGTCGATCCCTCAGCCAGTGCGGCGAGCCGGTCCACCGAGGCCATCAGGGACGAGCGGGTGGTGGCCAGCGCACGCGGGAACCGGGTCTCGTCACTCAACTGCGTCCAGTCGTAGGTGTGGCGCACCAGGGTGGCGCCCTCATCGGTCGGCTCGAGGTCCCAGCGCCAGCGGTGGCCCCGGGGCTGTTCGCCGGCCGGGGCGGGCAGCCAGGCGATGCGCCGGCCCTCCTCGAACTCCACGACGTGGTTCTCGCGGGACTGTCCGTTGGTCAGGTCCGTGACGAACACGTCGCCGACCGCCCGGACCCGCTGGTCGGGTTCGGAGTGGGCGAGGTTGTCATTGCCGTCCCACTCGGGCTGCCGGGCCGGGTCGGCGATCAGCTCGAAGAGGACCTCGGCCGGCGCGCGCACGGTGCGCTCGGCGGTGACGATGCGTTCGGAGACGGGGGGCAGTGAGGCGTCCATGGCCCCAGTCTGGCACCGATCCGCCGTGGTGCGGGTCCACGTCCGGTTGGTGTCACACCCGGGCGGTTCCGGCGCTCAGTCCTCCTCGTGGCGCGCGTTGGCGCGCCAGCGGATCCCGGCGTCGATGAACCCGTCGATGTGACCGTCGAAGACGGAGGCCGGGTTGCCCTCCTCGTGGTTGGTCCGAAGGTCCTTGACCATCTGGTACGGGTTGAGGACGTAGGAGCGCATCTGGTCGCCCCAGGAGGCCTTGACGTCTCCGGCCATCTCCTTCTTCTTCGCGTCCTCCTCGGCCTTGCGCACCAGCAGCAGGCGGGACTGCATCACGCGCAGGGCGGCGGCGCGGTTCTGGATCTGGGACTTCTCGTTCTGCATGGACACCACGATCCCGGTGGGCAGGTGCGTCATGCGCACGGCGGAGTCCGTGGTGTTCACGGACTGGCCCCCGGGCCCCGAGGAGCGGTAGACGTCGATCTTCAGTTCGGACTCGGGGATCTCGATCGAGTCGTCGGACTCGATGAGCGGGATGACCTCGACGGCGGCGAAGGAGGTCTGGCGGCGGCCCTGGTTGTCGAAGGGGCTGATGCGCACGAGGCGGTGGGTGCCGGCCTCGACGGACAGGGTGCCGAAGGCGTAGGGGGCGTTGACCTCGAAGGTGGCGGACTTCAGCCCGGCCTCCTCCGCGTACGAGGTGTCCATGACCTTGGTGGGCCAACCGCGCTGCTCGGCCCAGCGCAGGTACATGCGCATCAGGATCTCGGCGAAGTCGGCCGCGTCCACGCCCCCGGCACCGGCGCGGATGGTGACCACCGCGTCGCGTTCGTCGTACTCACCGGAGAGCAGGGTGACGATCTCCAGGTCGTCCATGGCCTTGCGGATGGACTCCAGCTCGCGGGCGGTGTCCGCCCGGGCGGCGTCGTCGTCCTCCTCGGCGGCGAGTTCGACCATGATCTCCATGTCCTCGATCCGCGAGGCGAGCCGTTTGATGCGCTCGAGCTCGGACTGGCGGTGTGAGAGCTTGGAGGTGACCTTCTGCGCGGCCTCGGGATCGTCCCAGAGGTCCGGGGCGGACGCCTGCTTCTCCAGTTCGGCGATGTCCGCCTCGATCTGGGCGACGTCCGACACCTGCTCGATTTGCGACAGGGTGGAGCGCAGCTCCTTGATTTCAGCGGTGTAGTCAGTCTCAGCCATGGTGTGGTCCAGCCTACCGCGATGTGGGGCGGGCTCAGGGATACCGCATCCGCTCCCCCACGTGATCGAGCACCGAGGACTCGGTGGAGGTCAGGACCCCCATCTCCTCCCCACCGTCACAGGTCACCAGGGACAGGGTCAGCGACCCGCTCCCGACGGCGACCACCCGCCACCCGCCGCCGGAGTCCTCCCAGCGCAGGAGCCGGACCAGATCCGGCGTGGGCTTGCCCTCGATGTCCATGGCCGCACTCTAACGGTCGCAGTGTGGACGGCACGGCCCCGCGGGGCGACCGAGAGACCGGCCGAGAGGTCACGATTGGGTAGCATCCCCCTCCCTGACGTGGAGAGACAGCAGAATGAGAGCCGTGAAGCTCCTCTCGGCACTCGCCGCCCTGACCCTGGTCCTGACGCCCACCGGTTCCGCAGTCGCCACGCCGACGCCGGTCCCGCCGTCGCAGGCCTCGGTCGTGACCGAGTCGGTGACCTCCGAGCCGGTGCCAATTTCGGTCGACGGCGTCGACGTGGACGGGCTGGAGAAGCTGCCCGAGGCGCCCGTGGCGCCCGAGACCCGGTCGGGCCGGATGAACGCGTGTGCCGTCCGTGACTTCCGGGACATTCCCCCGAGCCACTCGTACTACCGGTACGTGAACTGGATGGCCTGCCAGGAGCTGACCGCCGGCTACGCCAATGGGACCTTCGGGTTGAGCAAGCAGCTGTCCCGCGGGGAGACGGCGATGTTCCTCTACCGGCTCTCCGGCGAGCGCCACGACCCCGGCACCACGGTCGACTTCCTCGATGTTCCCGTCGGGGGCGCATACTTCACGGCGGTGTCCTGGATGAAGGAGAAGGGGTACGGCGCTGGGTACGCGGACGGCACCTTCAACCGGAACAGGAACATCTCCCGCGGCGAGCTGTCGTCCTTCCTCTACCGGATGTCCGGCAAGACCTACCGCACGACGGCGTACTCACCGTATTCGGACATGTCGCCGCAATCCGGGTTCTTCACGGCGGCGGCCTGGTTGCAGTCCACCGGGATGATCTCCGGCTACACGGACCGATCCTTCCGTCCGACCCGCCCGGTGACCCGGGGTGAGGCCGCCAAGTTCCTCTACTCCTTCGACCTGGTCGGGGAGGGCACCCTGCCGACGTCCGCCGCCGACCGGTGGACGACGGTGCTCACGCCCCTGCACACCACCGCCAACCCGCGCACCAGCCCGGTGCGGAACCTGGCACCCCAGAGTGGGATCGTGCGACTGGGCGAGCAGGGCTCGATGACCCGGGTCCGGGCTGGGAGCACCGTGGGCTGGGTCAACTCGGACTTCCTCTCTCGGGGCAAGCCCGGGACCACCCGGGTCCCGTACCCGGAGCCCACCACCTACAACCACCGCGCCGCGAACAACATGGCGCTCTGGTGCTGGGACATCCCGATGGCCAAGACCGTGGACGGCTCCAACGCCTGGGCGCAGTTTGAGGTCAGTGGGTACCCGCAGTGGCCGTCCACCTACGACGTGGCGGAGCTGATCGGCCTCGGTCACGACCTGGACCCCGACTCCGTTCCCGCCCGGGCGGTCCAGCTGCACGAGTGCGCGCACATCCTGCAGTACCGCGCCTACCGCTACGACAATGTCGCCCTGAACTCCCGGATGGGCCAGATCTACCCGAACGGCCGGGATAGCGGCGTGGAGCACATGGCGGACTGCATGGCCGATGCCATGGGAGCCCGGCGCGCGTTCACGTCCGGCGGGACCACCTGGACCGTGGGCTACGGGGGCACGTGCACCTCGGCCCAGATGGCCTCGGCCCGGAAGCTCATCGCCGGCGTGCGGCCGTGATCCCGCAACGAGGCTCCTGCCATCACGGCCTCAACGGGTCAGTGAGGTGCGGGAGGAACTCGTGGCGGCCACGCCGACGCCGCTGGGAACGACCCAGTTCACGATCGGTGGGTGCGCGGTGGCGGTGAGCACGACCTCCACCGTGCGGCCACCGTCGGTGACGGACACGCTCTGGACGGTCAGCCCGTCGAACCGCTTATGGGCCCCCGCAGCGGACAGGTACTGGGTGACCGCGGCGCTCGCCTGCTCGCGGGTGAGCACCGGTGCGTTGTCCTGCTCCGCATCGATCCGGTAGCTGTCGGCGGCCGCCATCGTGGCGCCGTCGGCCGCCGAGAGCAGCCGGCGGGCCTCGATGTTCACGGCCGTGACCGCCAGGATCACCGTGGCCAGGAGCAGGCAGACCGCGGTCAACCCCACGACGAGCACCGTGGTCTGTCCGTGCTCTGCCGCCACGGCCGACCTGCTCGGGTCCCGGCCCGCGAAGGTCCTCCTGTCGGCTACGCCCATCCGTCTCATCCGAACCTCGGAACCGGTTGCTGGGAGCTGCTGGTGACGGTGGCGACGGCCGCGTCCCATCCCAGGCCCTGGGGCAGCAGCGGAACCGGAACCCGGACGGCGACCTCCACGGCCACCGAGGACCCCGGTTCCAGGCAGGGGGTCGATGTGCACGAGATGCTGGCCCGATGCGTGGCCGGGGCCAGACCGTAGTCCGCCAGGGTCAGGGCGACGACGCGGTCGGCGCGCTGGGCTGCCTCCGCCTCGTCGGGTGCTGCCACCATGGCCTTGGCCGCCTGGTCCGCGGCGGCCACCGAGGCATAGGCCGCCGACTGGATCTGGCTGGTCAGCAGCAGGAAGTAGACGACGGGGATCAGCAACAGTGCGGCCAGCAGGACGAACTCCACGGTGGCCGAGCCGTCCTCCCCAGACGGATCGACCCGGTCGACCTTCAGCCGGCGCTCAGTAACGGAAGGCATGACCGTCCGCCTCCAGACGGACCGGGCCGGTGAGGAACCCCACCATCGGCATCTGCGTGCGGACGGTGACCCGCACCATGGTGCTGTCCGCTCCGTCGACCAGCCCGGCGGTGACCTCCGCCTCGGCCCCGCCCGGGATCGAGCCGGTGAGCAGCTCCCGGGTCCGTGCGGCGCCGTCGGTGGGTGTCCGGTCCCCCAGCGCGCCATAGCGCGCACCGGCACTGGCGGCGTCGATGAGCGTGTTGCGCACGTGGATGATCAGTCCGAACTGCAGGATGGCGGCGAAGAGGACGGCCAGCAGGGCCATCACCATCACGGACTCGGCGACCGCCGAGCCGCGCTCTGACTCGCCCACTGTCAGTTGGTGGAGACCTGGCTGATGGCCTGGTTGAAGAGGTCGGTCAGCGCCGGTCCCGCGATGGCCAGCAGGCCCGCGACGAGCAGCGCCGACATCAGGGTGATCATCACCCAACCGGGTACGTCACCCCGTTCGTCGGTGCGGGCCCCGGCGAGAAAGGCCCTCAGTGCCGCGAGCGCGCGGTGCGTGAGACCGGTGGTGTCCTGGTGGTGCTGCATGGTGTCCCCCTTCATGGGTTCGGTGGGTGGGTGGTGTTCGAGGTCGGTCGGATGGCGTTCTCAGAAGCCGAGGTTCATGATCGAGATCCCCGGGAAGATCGCGAAGACCACGGTCAGCGGCAGGATGCCGAAGACGAGCGGCGTCATCATGCCGATCTCCTTGCGCCCGGCCGATTCCAGCAGTTCGCGCTTGGAGAGTTCCCGGACGTCCTTGGCCTGGGCCCGGAGGACGTCCGCCAGCGGCGTGCCCCGTTCCAGCGCCACGAGGATCCCCTCGATGAAGCGATCCACGGGTGCCAGTTGGACGCGGCGGGCACACGCCTTCAGCGCGGTGTGGATGGAGGCCCCCGCACGCATGTCGGCCAGGACCGTGCCGAATTCCTCGGCCAGCGCTCCGCGTGCCGAGGTGGCCACCCGCTCCAGGGCACCGGGGGCGCTGTCGCCCGCGCTGACGGACATGGCGAAGAGTTCGGCGATGGACGGGAACTCACTGAGGATGCGGGCGCGACGACGCTTGACCTGGCTGGTCAGCAGGTTGTCGCGCAGGAAGAAACCGACCACGGCCAGGGCCCCCACGATCACGACACCCACGACGGGATGGAGGCCGCCGTTGATGGCCAGTGCCACACAGGTCGTCATCCCCACTGCCGCTCCCGCGGCCGCGGTGATGAGCTGCTGGGCCCGATAGTCCTGGACCGAGAGCTCGGAGCCGGAGGCCTGGAGCTTGCGCTCCAGGGCCTGCTGGCCCAGGTTGAACCTACCCAGCTGGCGGACGCCCTCGGCCAGCACGGGTTGCAGGATCCGTCCCAATGCTCCCCACGGAGAGACCTTCTGGTGTTCGCGCAAGAGGGACGAGGCGGGTGCCTGGTTGCGCAGTTGTGGCGACACCCGCCGGACCAGGGAGGGTTGCCAGCCCCAGGGCACGGCCACCACCACGAGTGCCAGGCCGGCGCCCAGGACCAGTCCGAGGATCCCTGCCGTCATCAGCGTGGTCATCTAGAGCACCCTTCTCTCGTTCGGAAGGGCGCCGATCCGCAGCATCAGCTGATAGCACACCACCGAGACCAGGAGACCACTGACCAGGACCAGGACCCCGCTCAGGGATTGGTAGGCACGGACGGCCTCCGGTTGGGTGCCCAGCAGCAACAGGACTACCCAGGGGGCCGCAACGGCCAGTCGGGCTGCGTTGACGGTCCAGGACTGGCGGGACTCCAACTCGCTGCGGGTCCGGGCATCCTCGCGCAGGAATTCCGCGAGGGTGGACAGCAGGTTGCCGATGTCAGCGCCACCGACGTCGCGGGTCAGTCGCAGGGCGGCGACGAGGCGGTCGGCCACCGGGTCCGCCATCCTGAACTTGAGGTTGTCCAGCGCGTCGGTGAACCGCTGGCCGGAGCGGTAGTCCCGGGAGAACTCCCGGAAGGCCGGTTGCAGTTCCTCCGGCCCCTTCTCCCCCAGCTGGATGAGGGCCTCGGGCAGTGTCAGCCCGGCCCGGATCGCCGAGCGGAGGTGGTCCACGGCGTCCGGCCAGACGTCCCGCAACAGGGTCTGCCGCTTGCGGGCCTGCCAACGCAGGGCAACCCAGGGCACCAGGGCGCCGAAGAGGGCAAAGCACAGGGCGATGCTCACCGTCCTGGTGATGAGGAAGACCACCAGCAGGGCGACGAGCGCGCTGCCGACCGTGGCCGCCACGACACCGGCCGGGCCCACCTGCTCCACACCGGCCCGGGCGAGCAGCTGCCGCAGCCTGCTGTCGCGGGGCGCGGAGACCTCTCGCCGGGCCTCCCGCGGCCAGAGGGACCACCACACCAGGAAGAGGCCAGCGCCCAGTGTCAGGCCCAGTAGCAGTGCCATCAGCCGACCCCGACCACGGTGCGAGCGTCATATCCGTGGGCCTTGAGCTTGCCGTTCTCCAGCATGGCCGAGGGGTTGAGCACGAGCTGACCGTCGACCCGATGGAAGACCGTGGAGGACTCGATAATGCCGTCCTCCACCCGCGAACCGACGGCGAGGATCTCCTCCACGTACCGCCGCCCGTGCCGGTCCCGGGTGCAATGCACCACGAGGTCGAAACAGGAGGCCACCGTGGGAACCACGAAGTTCCGTGAGATGTTCTCTCCGGCCATCAGGGGTAGCGTGCAGATCTTGGTCAGCGCATCAGAGGCACTGTTCGCGTGGATCGTGCACATCCCCGGCAGTCCACTATTCAGGGCCACGAGCATGTCCAGGCTTTCCGCCTCGCGTACCTCACCGACGATCAACCGGTCCGGGCGCATGCGCAGGGCTTCCTTGACCAGGCGGCGCAACGGGATCTCCCCGTTGCCCTCGAGGTTCGGCTGGCGGCACTGCATCTGCACCACGTCGCGCAGGGGCAGCTTGAGCTCGAAGATCTCCTCCACGGTGACGACTCGTTCACGACTGCCGATGGAGGCGGACAGGCAGTTCAGCAGGGTGGTCTTGCCGGCCTGGGTCGCGCCGGAGACGAGGATGTTGAGTCCGGCATCGACGCTGGCGTCCAGATAGCGAGCTGCCTCGGCGCTCAGGGACCCGGAGCGCACCAGGTCCTCGAGGTGGTGTGCGCGGACCACGAACTTGCGGATGTTGACCGACCAGTGTCGTCGGGTGATGTCCGGGATGACCACGTGCAGTCGTGACCCGTCCGGCAGTGCCGCGTCCACGAACGGCGAGGACAGGTCCAGGCGGCGGCCGGAGGACTTCAGCATCCGTTCCACGAGGTCACGGACGTTCTCCTCGGTCAGGGTGATGTTCGTCAGTTCGGAGACCCCTCCACGGGCGCAGAACACCGCGTT
>NZ_DAOMPX010000071.1:0-8534 GCF_035445025.1 Citricoccus sp.
GTCACGGAGCCAGATCTCTCGGCCGCTCTGGATGGTTGCGCGTCCAGTCAATCAGGTCGTGGGGGAGTCCTGTCAATCCGGCACCGGAACGGCGTTCGACACAAAACGTCACATCGTGGCGGACCGGGGTGCCGGGGCTGTTCCCATGGAGCCATAGCCATCCAGAGCGGCCGAGAGACCCGGATCGACGACGCCGCAGCAACCCGCCCTTGACAGGGGACCGGGTGCTACCGCCGGGACCGATGGGAGATTCCATGACCTCGACCGTGCACGCCACCACCTACCAGGACCTGGCCGGGCGGTTCGCCCCCGCCCTCCAGGACATCGCCCGAGGGGAACCGGCCCGGGAGGCCGGCCGTCACCTGCCCTTCGCCGCTCTCGAGCAGCTCCGTGCGGTGGGGATCGGCACGCTCACCGTCCCGGTGGAGGCCGGGGGCTCCGGTGCCGGGCAGGAGGACATGCTGCGCCTGCTGATGGACCTCGCCGCGGTGGACGCGAACACGGCGCACCTGGTCCGTAGCCACCTCAGCTTCGTCGAGCACGTCCTCGCCCAGCCGGACGAGGCCCTGCGCACGAGGTGGCTGGAACGGGTGGCGGACGGCGAACTGGCCGGCAGCGCGCTGTCCGAGGCCCGCGGGCCGGCGCTGGGCGAGATGGACACGACCGTCTCCCGGGACGAGGGCGGCCAGCTGCGGATCAGCGGCCGCAAGTACTACACCACCGGCAGCATCTTCGCCACGTGGACCCTGGCGACGGCCCGCCTCGACGACGCCGTTCCCCTGCCCGGGCGCCGTCGCGGCGGTTCCCGGCAGAACCTGGCGTCCGGTGCCCCCGGAGGCTCCCCGGGCTCCGCGCGGCTGGCGCTCGCCGTCGTGAGGGTCCGTCAACCGCGGACGCTCGTCAAGGACGACTGGGACGGGTTCGGCCAGCGGCTGACCGGTACCGGCACGGTCGAGTTCGACCGGGCCGGCGTCGAGGAGCTGCTGGCGCTGCCACCGGCCGACGGGCACGTGCCGCTGCACCACGAGGCCACCCTGATGGCCCTGCTCGCCGGGGTCGGGCGGGCCGCGCTGAGGGACGGGGTCGACCAGACGAAGCGCCGGCGCCGGTCACCGAACACCGCGGGCGGGCTCACCCCGCGGGAGGACGACCAGCTCCTGGGGATCATCGGCGAGCTGTCCGCCCAGCAGGCCACCGCCGAGGAACTGGTCCGTGCCGCCGGACGTGACCTGGACGCGGCGCTGGCGCTCGCGGCCGCGGGGCGCGACACCCAGGGCGGGCGAGCCGCCGTCGGGGCGGACGCGGGCGATGACGGCGGCGACGACGGTGCTGCCGCCGAGGCCCTGCAACGCGCCGCCCTGACGGCCCATCGGGCGCACGTGATGGTGCCCCGGCTCGTCCTGGACACCTGCACGCGCATCTTCGACACCCTCGGCGCCTCCGCCACGAGCACCGAGCTGCAGCTGGACCGGCACTGGCGCAACGCACGGACCCTGGCCAGCCACGACCCGGCGGTCTTCATGGCCCGCATGGTGGGCGACTGGGAGGTCAACGGCACCGCGCCGGTGCCCTACCTGTCCACAGGCACGGCCTGAGGGGGCTTTCCGGACCTCGCGACGAGAATTTCCACGCCGGACCCATCCGGCCCGGCACCTGCTCCGAACACCAGACGTCAACGCTGGATCGACCAAGGAGCAGTCATGACCACGAACACCACGAAGAAGTCCGCGGCCGTCCTCGGCACCATTGCCCTCGCCCTGTCCCTCGCCGCCTGCGGCGCCGGAGGGGACGCAGGCGCGCAACCGGACCAGTCCACCGCCTCGGCGTCGATGTCCGCCTCGCCCTCGGCCTCCGCGAACACGTCCGGGGGCATGGAGGGCGGTGCGTCGGAGGACATGCCGATGCCGGCCTCCACCGGTGACCCGTTCGCCGACGCCCGGACCGCCGCGGCCCACATGCCCAAGACCGCCGAGACCCTGGCCACCGGATTCGCCACCGCGGCAGACGTGGGGGGAGACCCCTCCTCCGACGCGGCGACCGTGCGAGCCACCTTGACGGCACAACTGCAGGAGCACGTCTACCTGGCCGGGATGACGGTGGCCACGGCCTACGCCACCGAACTCGACAGCCCGGAGACCGAACTGGCCTCCGCCGCCCTGGACGAGAACTCCCAGGAGCTGGCAGCCACCATCGAGGCCGCCTCGGACGCGGAGACCTCGGAGGCGTTCCTGCAGCTGTGGCGCGAGCACATCGGCTACTTCGTGGACTACGCCGCGGCCGCCAAGGGTGGGGACGCGGCCGCCAAGGAGCAGGCGATGGCGGACCTCGAGGGGTACACGCAGGAAGCCGGCTCGTTCTTCGAGAAGCTCACGGGCGGCGAGCTGCCGGCCGGGGCCGTCACGGAGTCCCTGCACGGCCATGTGGACACCCTCACCATGGCCATCGACGGCCTCGCAGCCGGCGACCCGGCCGCCTACGACGACCTGCGGATGGCCGCGCACCACGTCGGCGAGGCGGCGGCCACCATCTCCGGTGGCGTCGTCACGGCCACCGGGATGGAAGGCGACCCGATGGACGACGCCGCCACGCTGCGGGCTCAGCTCACCTACGACCTGCAGGAGCACGTCTACCTCGCCGGGATCGCCGTGTTCACCGCCTACACCGCACAGGGTGGCACCGACTCGGAGGCCTTCACCGCGGCGGCCGCCACCCTGGACACCAATTCGAAGGCCCTCGCCGAGAAGATCGGCTCGCTGGCCGGCGAGGAGCAGGGCACGGCGTTCCTGGAACTGTGGCGTGAGCACATCGGGTTCTTCGTGGACTATGCGCAGGCCCGGGCCGGTGGGGACACCGAGGCCGCCGAGCAGGCCCTGATGGACCTGGACGGATACCGCCCGCAGGCCGGGGAGTTCTTCGAGGAGATCAGCGGTGGAGAACTGCCGGCCGCGGACATCGCCGAGGGGCTGGGCATGCACGTGGAGACGCTCTCCGGGGCCATCGACTCGATGGCGGAGGCCCTCGTCCCGTGACCGGTCCGGGCCGGTGACCGGCGCACGGCGTCCCGGTTGCCCCCAGGGGCATCCCGGGACGCCGCGGTCGAACCAGCGCCACGCCGATCCTGGCCTCGCCTCGCACGGGGGAGCAGGGCGCGGATACGCTGGCCGGATGACGCGCGACGCCGGACCGGGGACCACGCCCCCAGGCCCGCGCCCGCGGACCGGGGCCGGTGAGGACCAGTTGGTGGACCACCTCCGGCGCAGCGCCCAGGGGGATCAGCAGGCCTTCGCCGCCTTCTACGACGCCGTCGCCCCGCGTGCGTATGGCCTGGCCCTGCGCGTGGTGCGGGACCGGGACCTGGCGGCTGACGTCACCCAGGAGGCCCTGCTGGACGCCTGGCGTGGCGCCGGGGGGTACCGCCGCGAGCGGGGATCGGTGATCGGCTGGGTCTGCTCGATCACCCACCGGCGGGCCGTGGACCTGGTGCGATCCACCCAGTCCCGACGCGACCGGGAGCTCCGGGCAGGCGCGGCATCCTTTGGCCGGGACCACGACGACGTCTCCGAGGCGGTGACCGACGCCGAGGACCGGGGCCGGGTGGCCGACTGCCTGGGTGCGCTGACGGCCCTGGAACACGAGGCCGTCACGGCCGCATACTACGGCGGGCTCTCGTACCGAGAGGTCGCCGACCGGCTCGGGGCCAAGCTCGCCACCGTGAAATCACGGATGCGCACCGGCCTGCACCGACTACTGGACTGCCTGGGGGTGGAGTGATGGCCGACGAACGGGAACTGCTCGCCGCCTGGGCCCTTAATGCCGTGGACGAGGCCGAGCGGCGCCGGATCGAGGAGCGATTGCGCGTCGACCCCGTCCTGCGGGCCGAGGCCGACGCCCTGCTGCGGGCCACGGACGGTCTGGGCACCCGCGAGAACGCGGCGCCGCCTGCCGGGCTGAGGGACCGCGTCCTGGGCGCCGTCGACGCCGAGGCCAGGTCCCTCCGGTCCGCACACACCGGGGTGCGTCCCGAGGCGACGTCCGCCGGTGCCGCCACCGCGGGATCGCAGGATCCGGACGCGCCCACCAGCCTGCGGGACCAGCGGGAACGACGCTGGCCCGGCCGCCGTCGGGCCTGGACCGCGGTGGCCGCCACTGCGGCGGCGGCCGCGACCGCCGCAGTGCTGCTCCTCGCCCAGCCGTGGCAGGACGGGGGCCTGACGCAGCAGGACCAGGTGGTGGCCATCGAACAGGTACTCGGACAGGACGGAGCCCGTCAGGAGACGGCACCCGTGGCGGGCGGCGGCACAGTCGAGGTCGCGCGGGCCCCCTCGGGCGAGACCGTGGTGGCCGCCCGGGGCCTTGCTGCCCCGGAGGGTGACCGCGTCTACCAATTGTGGACCCTCGAGGGCGATCAGTCGCCCCGGTCCGCGGGGCTCCTGGAACTCGACGACGGTCTGGCCCTCGTCCGGCTGCCCGAGGTGCCGGCCAGGGCGGCGCTGGCCCTCACCCTCGAGCCCGCCGGGGGATCGCCGGCCCCCACCACGGATCCTGTCGTGGTGGTGGCCGCGGGCTGACGTCACCGGAGGACACCGGATTCGTCCCGGCCCCGGACGGTGTGCTCCAATTGCCCGGTAACCATCCAGAGCGGCCGAGAGACCTGGCTCGTCGACGCCGCAGCAACCACCACGCGCCCCCGGGGCGCGGGACCGGTGCTACCGCCAGGACCGATGGAAGGAGCATCACCATGACGTCATCGAATGCCCAGAACACCACCGCCGGACTGCCCGCAGGGGTGCCGACCACCCCCGCCGGCCGGCGCGAGATCCTCTTCAACGCCTTCGACATGAACTGCGTGGCCCACCAGTCCCCCGGCCTGTGGCGCCACCCGGACGACCACGCCCGCGACTACAACACCCTGGGCTACTGGACGGGGCTGGCCCAGACGCTGGAGAAGGGGCTGTTCGACGGCATCTTCATCGCCGACGTCCTGGGTCCCTACGACGTCTACGGCAGCTCGGACGAGGCCACCCTGAAGGCCGGCACCCAGGTGCCCACCAACGACCCGATCCTTGTGGTCCCGCCGATGGCCGCCGTGACCAAGCACCTCACCTTCGGCGTCACCGCGGGCACCGCCTACGAGCACCCGTACGCCTTCGCACGCCGCCTGGCCACGCTGGACCACCTCACCGAGGGCCGCGTGGGCTGGAACGTCGTGACGGGCTACCTGCCCTCGGCCGCCCGGAACTTCGGGCACGAGGACCAGATGGAGCACGACGAGCGCTACAACCACGCCGACGAGTACCTCGACGTGGTCTACAAGCTGCTCGAGGGCTCGTGGGAGGACGACGCGGTCGTCAACGACAAGGAGTCGGGCGTCTTCATCGACCCGTCCAAGGTCCACCGCATCGAGCACGAGGGCACGTACTTCAAGACCCCCGGCATCGCCTTCACCGAGCCGTCCAAGCAGCGCACCCCCGTGATCTACCAGGCCGGCGCCTCCACGCGCGGCCGGGCCTTCGCCGGCAAGCACGCCGAGGCCGTGTTCATCAACTCGCCCACGGCCGAACTGATCAAGGGCACCGCGGCGAAGCTCCGCCGGGCCGCCGTCGAGGCCGGCCGCGATCCGTACGACCTCCGCATCATGTCCATGCAGACCATCGTCACGGGTGCCACCGACGAGGAGGCACAGGCCAAGTACGAGGAGCTCACGAAGTACATCGACGTCGAGGGCGGCCTCGTGCTGATGAGCGGCTGGATGGGCATCGACCTGTCCCAGTTCGACCTCGACGAGCCGCTGGGCGACGTGGAGTCCAACGCCATCCAGTCCACCATCGAGACCTTCAAGAAGGCCTCGGGGGACGACGGCAACCCGTGGACGGTGCGGCGCATCGCCGAGTGGTGCGGCGTGGGCGGGTTCGGCCCGGTCATCATCGGCTCCGGCGAGACCGTGGCGAGGGAACTGGTCCGCATCCAGGACGAGACCGATGTGGACGGGTTCAACCTCGCCTACCACATCACCCCGGGCACCTTCGAGGACATCGTGCAGTACGTGGTCCCGGAACTGCAGAAGCTGGGCCGCTACAAGACCGAGTACACCGAGGGCACCATGCGCCACAAGCTGTTCGGCCGGGGTGACCACCTGCCCCAGAACCACTACGGGGCCTCCTTCGCACTGCGCAACCGCGTGCAGGCCTGACCACCGGGCCCCCGGATCACCAGGGCCCGACGACGAGAAGACCCCGGTTCGCTGGGCGGGAACCGGGGTCTTCTCCTGTCATGCGGGAGGCGGGACGCTCAGTAGCGGTCCGGTCCGCTGCCTCCGGAGGTCTGGGACGGACCGGGGGTCGGAGTGCCGCCCTGCTGGCCGGTGCCGGATGTCCCCTCGGACTCCTTGACGGCGGTGTCGTAGGACGTGCCGGCCGAGGCGTGCTTGCCGCCGGAGTCCTGGGAGGTGGTACCCGCCCGGTCGGCCAGGCCCTGGGTGGCGGCGGTCGCCTTGTCCGCGACGGCGTGGGCTGCGGCACTGGCCTTGTCCGCCACGCCGGGAGCGCGGTCCCGGATCGAGTCAGCGGCCTTGTCGGCCAGTCCGGTGGCCTTGTCCGCCACGCCCGGGGCCTTGTCCTTCACGGTGGAGGCAGCCTTGTGGACCTGCTCCTGGGTCTTGGGGTCGTTCCAGAGCTTCTGCGCGTTCTTCGCGAACTTGTCGAGGTTCTGGCGGCCTTCGCGGCTCCCCAGCAGATAGCCGATCGCCGCGCCGACGCCCAGGGTGATCAATCGCTTCATCGTGTCTCCTTCGTGGCGGGTCCCGCCGGTTGGGTGATGCCTCGAGTCTTCACCCGCGCCGCCGGACGGTCAAACACTTCCCAGCCAGTTCCCAGACTCCGGTGCCCGCAGACGCCGGCGGCCGGCGCCCCGACCAGGGTCGGTGGCGCCGGCCGCCAGGACCCGGGCCGGGGGATCCGGGGATCCCAGCGGTCCCGGGAAAGGGATCAGCTACGCGGTGTGGCGGCAGCCGCCACGGCCTGGGCCACGCGCTCGGAGACCTCGGGGTCGAAGACCGAGGGGATGATGAAGCCGGGGTTGAGCTCCTCGTCGGAGATGCAGGAGGCGATGGCCTCGGCGGCCACGACCAGCATCTCGTCGGTGATATCGGAGGCTCCGGCGTCCAGCAGCCCGCGGAAGAACCCGGGGAAGGCCAGCACGTTGTTGATCTGGTTCGGGAAGTCCGACCGGCCGGTGGCCACCACGGCGGCGTGCTTGGAGGCCGCGGCGGGGTCGACCTCGGGGTCCGGGTTGGACATGGCGAAGACCATGGCCCCGTCGTTCATGGCGGCGATGTCCGCCTCGTCCAGCAGGTTCGGGGCGGAGACGCCGATGAACACGTCGGCCCCGACCACGGCCTCCTTGAGCGTGCCCGAGAAGGAGCCGGCGTTGGTGTTGTCGGCCAGCCACTGGCGGTTGGAGTCCGTGTGCGTGGAGCCGCGCTCGATCACCCCGGCCCGGCCGGCGGCCACGATGTGGCGGGCGCCCGAGGCCATCAGCAGGCGGATGATCGCGGTGCCGGCGGCGCCGACGCCGGAGACGACGATGCGCACGTCCTCGATCTTCTTGCCGGTCAGCTTCAGGGCGTTGGTCAGCGCGGCCTGTACCACGATGGCGGTGCCGTGCTGGTCGTCGTGGAACACCGGGATGTCCAGTTCCTCGCGCAGGCGGGCCTCGATCTCGAAGCAGCGCGGGGCGGAGATGTCCTCGAGGTTGATGCCGCCGTAGGCCGGGGCGATGGCCTTGACGATGGAGATGATCTCCTCGGTGTCCTTGGTGTCCAGGGCCACCGGCCAGGCGTCGACGCCGGCGAACTGCTTGAACAGGGCGGCCTTGCCCTCCATCACGGGCATCGCGGCCTCGGGGCCGATGTCCCCCAGGCCCAGCACCGCGGTGCCGTCGGTGACCACGGCGACCGTGTTCTTCTTGACGGTGTACTGACGGGCCAGGTCCTTGTCCTTCGCGATGGCCTGGCAGACCCGGGCCACGCCCGGGGTGTAGGCCCGGGAGAGGTCGTCGCGGGTGCGCAGCGGCACCCGCAGGGTGGTCTCGATCTTCCCGCCCTCGTGCAGCTGGAACGTCTGGTCCGAGAGTTCCAGGACCTCGGTCCCGTCCAGGGCGTCCAGGGCCTGGCGCACGCGCTCGGCGTGACCGGCGTCGATGGTGTTGCAGCTGACGGCGACGATCATGTACTCGTGGTGGGACTCCACCACGTCCAGGCCGGTGATGGCAGCACCGGAGGCGGCCACCTCTGCGGTCAGGTCGGAGGTCGCGGTGAAGGACGCGGGGGCCTTGACCTGCAGGGTGATGGAATAACCGGGGCTGGGTGCTGCCATGAGAGCTCCTTCGTAGGAGAGGGCCGAATGGTCGTCTGCTCCATGGCCGACGGACCAGTCCTGATCGAGGCCGAGTCTATCGGCGGGCAGACCTACTGCTCAGTCGTGTGTCGTCACGCTGTCGCGCCCTAGAAACCCCTGAGGATGACGTTCCAGTAATCC
>NZ_DAOMPX010000072.1:0-7970 GCF_035445025.1 Citricoccus sp.
CGGCCGGCCCGCCCCGGGGGCCGAGGGCATCAAGGGCTCGACCAACGCCCACTGCTCCATTAAGAGACACTCCCTAGCGCATCGAACCTGGCCGAACTCCAGACCACGGTCATCGGCATGCTCAGCCACTGCCCCTACGGCCCACGCACCGGACCAACCTGACAAAGCACTACTAGGGCAGGGGGTCTGCCGTCTCGGTGCGGATCTGAAGGTCGGAGACGTCCGGCCAGGCGGTCAGGAGGCCGATGACCTCCTCGTAGTCCATGTCGCTGTCCGGCCCGAAAGTCTCGTCGGCGACCATGATGGACAGTGATCCCAGACGGCCCTCGTGGATCTGCAACTGGATCTCGAACACCGCACCATCCAGCGTGAACCGGGCCGTGACCGGCCAGAGCTGGGTGCGGGGGGTGATGCGCGGGGCGTCCTCATCGACGGTCAGATACACATCCGTGGGGAACACCCCGTCCAGGACGTCAGCGGGCAGGCCCTCGGGGACGCCCAAATTCTGTTGCTGTACCGATTCCAGCTGGAGCCGCAACGCCTCGGCGCCAGGAACCTCCGGCCGCAGCAACACGCCCAGGATGGCCCGCACCGCAGGGTCCACCGGACCAAGCGGCGGCTCGTCCTCCAGGCGGTCCGCGTGTTCCTGCAGCGCCCGCTGCAGGCCGCGCAGCTCGGCGCGGTCCGCCGCCCAGCCGGCGGCCACGATCGCGGCAGAGATGCCGGCCAGCCACCACCGCGGCCGGCGCACCCCGCGGGCCGTGAGCCAGTCCACCATCCGGGCGTCGAGGGCCTCGAGCGGGTCGGCCAGTCCCAGGGTGGCGCCCCCGGCGGTTACCCCGATGGAGGCCCGCTGGGCCACGTCCAGCGGGGCGTCCAGGGGCACGGTGGCGGCGGTGTAAGCACCGCTGATCGCCGCCGTCGTGATCCGGTACGCGGCCCGCGCCCCGCCGCCCAGGGTGCGGGGTTCGATGAGCGTCAGGCCACCGATCGCGGCGGCCGAGAGGGCACCGAAGAAGGGAGCAGCTGCAAGCCGGGCCGGTGGCGGGCAGGGCGCGTCGGTGAGGATGGCCGGGTCACTCGGGACGAAAACCCCACGGGACCAGCGGGCTTGGGCAAACCAACCGAAATCCTTGGACATGCCCCGAGGGTATCCGAGGGTAGGCGAAGGAGGCGCAACGGCCCAGGTCCATCGCGAGGATCAGCCGGGGCCGTTGCGCAGTGCTGCGGAGAGTCCGGGGCCGGGCGCCTAACAGTACTTGGTGAGGTCGGTCCGTTGACGCCAGTCACCGGGGTCGAGCGAGACCGTCTATGGGCACAGCCGGACCACGGCTTCGAACCGCACAGCCGGACCCAGGTCGAAACCCACGCATTTATCCTCCTGGATTGGCGACTGCAACATGTTTCGCTGAAGGATCCCCTTACTGCGCGGAGGCTCAGCCGCGGACTCCCGCGCGCTGAAACCTATGCTGGCGGCATGGGATGGCGGAGGCGTGGGCGCCGGGTCTGGATCGTGCAGCAGGACGAGATGCCTGACAATGTCGTCTTGGGGGTGTTCGACGACCCGGGCGAAGCCGATGCGTTCGCGGAAGCGATCCAGGACGAGTTTCCCGGGCATGTCATCATCGAGCAGTTCCCCATCGGCTACAAGTACACCGACGGCTCGGCCCGGTATTCCGATTTCTCATAACCATCCCTCTACGGACAGTGTTGTCGCCACACAGGTGCTTCGGGTGGGCCTTTGCTGAACTCTTAGTACCGCTGTGATCAACGAGATAGCCAAATCCCGGGTCTGCGGCTCTCCGGACTGGTACATAGGTAGAGAGGTAGCTGTATGGTCGGCGGCCGTTTCCTTTGAGGGGCGGGTCGGGTGCATGCGGCACGTCGTACTGGTGGATGGGTCAGGAGTGTTCGTGAAGGTTAATCAGTCGCCGGTGGACTCGCCGCGGGAGTGGGCGGACTCGGTGTCGGCTCGGGTGTTTCCCGCGGTGGCACGGGCTCCGCAGGGGCTGGCGCCGCGGTGGTGGAACCATCCGGTGGCGGTGATGTACGCGACGGTGTTGTGCGCCGCCGCCGTCTTTGCCGCGCCGGTGACCGCCTCCGGAGTGTTGGCCGTGCTCGTGGTGGTGGGCGGCGTCGGCCTGGCCACGGCTGCGGAGATCAACCGGCAGCGTTGGTCGACCAGCCGGTGTCATGCCGAACAGGAGGCCGCGTGGGTGGCGGCCCAGAGCGGATATCAGGTGGCCGCCGACGAGGCGGGGTTGCGTTGGTTGGCCGGTGAGCAGTGGCGGCCGGTGACAGTGGACCATCACCGCGGGTGGTGGCACGCGTGCCTGGATGCCACCGGCGCGTCCTCCGTGGAGGATGCCGCCTGAACGAGGCGTGGCTTTAACGAGCGGGGGTCGGGACCACGATATGGTCCCGACCCCCGCTGGTTTAGACGGCGTGGTTAGCCGCCGAGCAGGCTGGAGGCCAGCCGGTAGCAGGTGGCCAGGATCGCGATGAGTCCGACCAGCCCGAGCAGAGTCTGCCACCAGCGGTTGACGTACTTGCCCATCACGTCCTTGCGGGTGGCCATGATCAGCAGCAGGATCCCCAGCAGGGGGGCGACGATCACGGTCAGGGCTTGGGCGGTGATGATCAGCTGGATCGGGGAGCCCTGAGCCAGGAGGGTTACGGCCAGGCCGAAGGCCAACACCAGGCAGATCATGGCCTTGACCCGGTGCCGGTCGAGCTTGTTGCCCCAACCCAGGGCGTCGGAGATCAGGGTGCCGCCGGCGGTGGCGTTGGCGATCATCGAGGAGAACGCCGCGCAGGTAAAGCCCAGACCGAACACGATCGGCCCGGCCGGTCCGGCGACCGGTTCCAGGACCTTGGCCAGATCGGCCAGGGTCTTGGCCTCCCCACCGGTGGCCCGCAGGGCGGTGGCCGCGGCGACGATGACCAGGATGGTCATGATGCCCGGGGCCACGATCCCGGGGATGGTGTCGGCCAGGGTGGTCGCCTTGTACTGCTCGGGGCGCAGGCCCCGCTCCCGGGACGCGTAACCGGTGTAGAACGCGGCGTTGATGGAGAAGTTGGTGCCGACCAGGGCCACCAGCAGCATCCCGGCCCCCGGTGGCAGGGAGGGGATGAATCCGTCGGCGACCTCGACCCAGTCGGGCTTGGTCAGCACCGCCGAGGCCAGGAACCCAATCGCCATCAGGGCGATGATGGCCAGCAGGCCGCGTTCGAAGACCTTGTAGTAGTTCGGGGCCCAGGCCACGATGGCCACCAGCACGGTGCAGGCCAGTGTCCACAGGGTCGGGGAGCCGCCGAAGACCATGGACATGCCCAGCCCGGAACCGACGGCGTTGCCCACGGAGAACATCAGGGTGATCAAGAAGACCCCGATGCCGGCGGCCACCCCGGTGACCTTGCCCAGGCGCTTCTTGATCATCTGGATCAGGGAGCGGTCCGAGGCCAGGGCGATGCGCACGCTCATGTCGGTGAACCCGAGCATCAGCACGGTGGAGACGGCGATGACCCAGATCAGGTCGTAGCCGTGCAGGCTGCCGGCCTGCACGGCCGAGGCCAGGTTGCCGGGGCCGAACTGCCAGGCCCCCACGATGAACCCCGGGCCCATCAGGGCCAGAGCACCCAGCAACCGGGACCGGGACTTGCGCGGGGCAGGCGGCTGCGCGCCGGCCGCAGTGTGTTCGCCGTCCGTGACGAGGGCGGATCCTCGGCGGGTGGGCTTCTGGGGTCGTGCAGTCACATTGGTCATCGTCGTCTCCACCGTTGGGATTGGGAAGCTCAGACCACGCTGGCGGCCTGGAACGGGCGGGTGGTGGTGTACTGGGCGTCTTCACCGATCAGTCCGGCGTGGGCCAGTGCCGCGGAGATCTCCTCGCGGGCACCTTCTGCCAGCGGCAGCAGCGGCGGGCGGACCACCGCGTTGGGCAGCACCCCGCGCTCGACCAGGCCCATCTTCAGCGCCACGGTGCCCTCCATGTGCGAACCACGGTGGTAGACGGCCTTGGTCACCGGCAGCAGCTTGTCGTGGATCTCGCGGGCGGTGGCGTAGTCCTTGGCCTTGCCGGCGGCGATGAGCTCGATCAGCGGCTCGGGGGCCAGTCCACCGTAGCCGACCAGGGCGCCGTCGACGTCGAACATGGTGTGCAGCAGGTACTCGTCGTGGCAGGTGAGGATCTGCAGCTCCGGGTTCTCCCGGCGCAGCACCGGGATCTCGGTGTCCCAGCGGCGCATGTTGCGCACCCCGTTCTTGGTGGCGAACACCCCGGGCTGGGCGGCGATCTCCAGCTGGGTCTTGAGGTTGTAGGTGGCCTTGGTGGCATCCGGGTACTGGAACAGGATCAGCGGCAGACCCGAACCCTCGTGGATGATCCGGTAGCGCTCCTGCGGGGCGCCGTCCTGGTAGCCGAAGCGCAGCCACCCGTGGGAGGGGTAGACCAGGCCGGCGGAGGCCCCGGCCTCGCGGGCCCGGGCGGCCTCCAGGGCCGCGACCTTGTCCCCCTCCCCGGTGATGCCGGCGACGATCGGCACGCCGCCGGCGGCCTCGACCATGGTGCGGATGACCTCGGTCTGCTCCTCGGCGGTGAGGTAGGTGCCCTCACCGGCGTGACCCAGGCACACCAGGCCCTTCACGCCCGGCACCGAGGCCAGCCAGCGGGTGAGGTTGGCCAACGCGGCGTGGTCGACCTCCATGTCCGGGGTGAAGGGGGTGACGGGGGCGGGGACGAGGCCGCGGAGATCGAGAGACATGATCGGCTCCTTCAGAAGATGAAAACGTTTGCAAGAACGTTTTCAACTATGATGTGAGCCATGGCACATGTCAACACCTCCCCTCAAACTTTTCGTGACCCGGTTCACTCGCGGCGGCCCAGTGCGGTTCTCGACAGCACCCCGGGGGACCCGCCCGATTCTTCTGCTGCCTTGTCAGAGGGCACGCCACCGGTTTTGGTATCGTCCGGGGCATGGCCAAGGACCGTCGTGACTGAGCGCACCGCGTCCAAAGCGGTGACCATTCGCGACGTGGCCCGGGCCGCCGGGGTAAGTATCTCCACGGTCTCCCGGGTGCTGGATGACCGGCACCCGCCCTCGACTTCGCCCTCGGCCGAGCGCGTGCGCGCCGCGGCCACCGAGCTCGGTTACCGCCCGGACGCCTACGCCTCCGGGCTGCGCCGTCAGCACAGCCGCACCGTCGGGGTCCTGGTCCCGCGGTTGTCGGACACCGTGATGGCCATGTTCTTCGAGGAAGTCGCCCGGGCCTGCGCCGCCCAGGCCGGCTTCGCGATCGTGGCCACCACCGAGGACCGCCCCGAGGCGGAGAGGGCCGCCGCCGAAACCCTGCTGCGGCAGCGCGTGGACGGCTTGATCCTCACCACCGCCCGGTTGGATGATCCCTTCGCCGCCGAGCTGCGGACCCAAGGGGTGCCCCACGTGCTGGCGCTGCGCACCGACCACGTCAGCCCCACGGCCGCCGGTGACGACGAACTCGGTGGCTACCTGGCCACCCGCCACCTGCTCGACTTAGGCCACCGGCAGATCGCCCTGGTCGCCGGCCCGTCCTACGCCTCCACCGCCGTGGCCCGGCAGGCCGGGTACCGCCGGGCCATGGCCGAGGCCGGCCTGGCCGACGTGGAGCATCTGATCCACGAGTCCACCTTCGGCATGGACTCCGGTGAGACCGCGGCCCGGGCCATCCTCACCGGCCCGGACCGGCCCACCGCGATCTTCGCCGTCAATGACAACACCGCCATCGGCGTGCTCGCCGCTGCCCAGGCCGCCGGGCTCTCCGTGCCTGATGACCTGTCCGTCGTCGGGTACAACGACATCCCTGTCTCGGCCCGCCTGCCCGTTGCTCTGACCAGCGTCCGGGTTCCCTTCGACCGGATCGCCACCCACGCCGTGGACCTGCTCACCCAGCAACTCGCCGGCACTCTCAGCGCAGAACCGGTCACGGCCACCCCGACACTGATCCCGCGCCAATCCACCGCGCGGCCGCCGGCCACACCAGCCACCTGACAACACACCGGTCGCCCACCCCATACGCCCACCCCATACGCGCACCCCGCCCTTCGGCGACGCCGCCCCAGGTTCCAACCGGGCCAGCGTCCGTCTCGACACGTCGGTCGCCGCGCGCCCCTCAGAACGGAGTTCTCCATGCCCATCGTCACCATCAACATGGTCGCCGGGCGCGACCGCGCCAAGGTTCAGGACTGCCTGCGCGAAGTCGCCACCGCGGTCTCCCGCACCCTCGAGACCCCCCTGTCTTCCGTCCGCGTCCTCGTCAACGAAGTCGACCCAGAACTATGGACCGTGGGTACCACGCTCAAGAGCGAGGAACCCTCCACCGGGCCCAACCCCTGATCCCGCCCAGGACCCCAGGGGCGATACAAGTACGCCGGTTAACAGCACCCCGAACCAGCGATGGCACCGTCCCAATAATGGAACCTTGGGTTCTAACGGTGATTGCAACACCCCGGTTGAAGCGAGATGCGAGACGAGGTGTTGGAGGTGCGATTTGGTGGCTACATGGTTCCCGAAGTGCATCAGAAGTTCTGGGAGGCGATGGCCCGAGGTGAGTTCATCACCGACGCGGCCCAGGGCGCGGGCAGCTACCGCAAGCAGGGGGCCCGGTGGCTCGTTGCCTGTGGTGGGGTCCGTCCCCGGCGGGGCCGGAACCTGAAGGGACGGTGCTTGACGTTCGCCGAGCGGGAGGAAATCGCCCTGCTGCGGGCCCAGCGCCAGGGCGTGCGGCAGATCGCGGCCGCGGTGGGCCGCTCACCCTCGACGATCAGCCGGGAACTGCGCCGCAATGCAGACCGCCACGGAGGCTACCGGGCCAGCACCGCGCACGCGGCCGCCTACGAACGGGCCAGCCGCCCGGAGCAGGCCAAGCTGGTCACCCACCCGCGCCTGCGCGAACGGGTGGAGTCCGACCTGGAGCAGAAGTACTCCCCGGAGCAGATCGCCGGCCGGCTGCACCGGGAGTTCCCCGAGGACCCGGAGATGCAGGTGCACCACGAGACGATCTACCAAGCGCTCTACCTCTCCTCCCGCGGTGCCCTACGGCGCGAGCTCACCCGGCGGCTGCGCACCGGACGCAGCGTGCGCAAACCCGGCCGCAAGGCCGGCCAGCGCAAGAACCGCATCCCGGACCCGGTCAGCATCACCGAGCGTGCCCCCGAGGCCGATGACCGCGCCGTGCCCGGGCACTGGGAAGGCGATTTAATCCTGGGCCGCCGCAACGCCTCGGCGATCGGCACGCTGGTCGAGCGCACCACCAACTACACCATGCTGGTCCACCTGCCCCACGGGTACACCCCCGAACTGATGCGCCAGGCGCTGACACGGAAGATCCAGACCCTGCCCAAGGCGCTGCGCACCTCGCTGACCTGGGACCACGGGACGGAGATGCGCGACTGGAAGCAGATCAAGCTCGCCGCCGACATCGAGGTCTACTTCGCCGACCCGCACTCACCGTGGCAACGCCCGGTCAACGAGAACACCAATGGACTGCTGCGGCAGTACTTCCCCAAGGGCAGCGACCTGTCGGTGCACAGCGAAGCAGACCTCGACGCGGTCGCCGCCGAGCTCAACGGCCGACCCCGCAAACGGCTAGAGTTCCGCAAACCGATCGAAGACATCGGACCGCTGCTGTTGCAATGACCGCCAGAATCCGCCGAACCCCCACCGGACACCCCCACAGCCGATATGGATGAACGGCGGCACGCCACTAGGGGCATCCCGTATGACCCGTCCGGTGGCCTGTGCCGCGGCGGGGCGCCATACGGCACACTCCTGAGGGACCCGCGGCAATCTGAGTAGGGTCCCGACTTGCGTCAATGCAGGTGGGGGCTCTGGACATTTCTGTCCACTCAACACGATGTCATCGCACAGATTTGTCGGCGGGTATACCCGGTTGGACACCCTCGAAAGGATGCGTTCGCCAAATTTTGGCGGTC
>NZ_DAOMPX010000073.1:0-7955 GCF_035445025.1 Citricoccus sp.
GGGCGGAACGTGCCGTCGGCGTAGCCGCTGACCAGCTTGGTGGCTGCCAGCCAGGTGGTGGCCCGGTAGAACGCGCTGGTGGGCGTCATGTCGGTGAACGGAGAGGTCCGCGGGGCCCGGAAGCCGGCCTCCCCGGACATCCCCTGCAGGAAGAAGGCGAGCTGGCCCCGGGTGATGGGGTCGCCGGGCCCGAAGTAGCCATTGCCATATCCACTGGTGTAGCCCTTGGCCTTCATCCAGGAGATGGCCTCGAACCCGGCTCCGCTGGGATTGACGTCGGTGAAGTCGCGGTCCGTGCCGGGATCGTGCTTCTCCCCGGACAGGCGGTACAGGAACTGGGCGGTCTCCCCGCGGGTGATCTGACGGTTCTTGCCGAAGGTGCCGTCGGCGTAGCCGGTGGTGATGCCCTCGCATCGCATCCAGGTGATGGCGCTGTAGAAACTGGATCCAGGGGCGGAATCGGTGAAGTCCGGGGTGGAGCAGCTCTGGGTGGCAGCGGCGGGGACGATGACGGGTGCCGCGGCGGCCGGGACGGCGGTGGCCGCAGTGGCGCCGGTGAGCGCGAGTGCGGTCAGCGCACCCGTCAGGGTCCTGGACAGGGGCGTACGGGGCCTGCCTGCTGTCGGGGATGCGGTGCGGGTGGGTCGCGTCATGCTGGTTCCTTCTGTCGTCCGTTTCAGGCGCAGGGGAACAACCCTCCGAGTCCCCCCAGATCCGTATGCACCGCCCGGAGGGGCGGCCGGAGGTTTTGGACGGGAAGGAGAGGCGTCCGGGCCCGGGTGCCGGTGAGGGGGTGCTGGGGGACGCCGGTGTCGAGGACGGCATGCCGGCGGGAGGGTGACCGGTCAGGAGGAGGCGCATGTTCGTCATCGCCCCTGGTCAGCCCTATGGCGGCCCGCGTGCCGGCGCCCGCGACCGAGACCCCGGGGCGGTTCGGACGCGGTCCTGTCGAGGTGCGCCGAGGCGGGTCGAGGCGGGTCGAGGCGGGTCGGCTCATGGGTACCGGCGCCGCAGGCCGTGACCCATCTCACATCCAGGGGGCGAGGACCTCGGTGCTCAGCGGTGATCACCTGACGGGCGGTGTGCGGTGGACGCGAGCGCGTCGAGCTCCTGCTGGTCGGCCCTGCCCGTGAGCGCTCGCTGCTGCCGGTCGCGGTGGTCCCTGACCCGTTCGGCGCGACGGCGGGCCTGCACGGCCAGCATCAGGGCCTGCTCGGCGGCTCGCACCTCATCTGCCTCGGCCTGGGCGGATTCGGACTCGGCGGACTCGGTCCCGGCGAGGTGCTGGGCGGTGGCGGCCCGGGCGATGCCGGCGGCCACCAGCACGTGCACTCCTCCGCGGTCCTCGAACAGGGTGCGCTCGAGGGCCGAACGGTGTAACCCGTCCGGGGCGCCACGGTGCTGTTCGGCCGGGGCAGGTGGCTGGGCGTCGGCCAGCCGGGCCGCGGCCAGGTCCTCCCGGAGCGTGCGGACGTGCGCCAGCGACTTCCGGCGGAACCCGGGCATCAGGCAGCCCGCCCCTCGGCGCCGGCGTCGTCCACGCTCAGCAGGCCGGCGAGGCCGCGCAGTCGGGACCAGGCCTCGGCCGGGGCGGTCGAGTCGTCCGTGGCCTGATGCAGGAAGGCGTCCAGGTGGGGCCGGGCAGTCAGGGCGGCCTCGGCCAACGGACGGGTCCCGGGCACGTAGGCACCGACCTCGATCAGGGCCTGGACCGCACGCAGCTCGGCCATCGCCCGGCGCACCACGGTGGCGGCCGCCTGGTCCGCCGGGCCCGTGAGAGCCGAGGCGCACGGGGCAATCGACGCCAGCACGTCGAGGGGCGGGACGTGACCGGCCTCGGCCAGCCGGCGCTCGAGCACGAGGTGCCCGTCCAGGAGGGGGCGCGCGGCCTCGGCCACGGGGTCCTCGGGGTCGTCGCCGTCCCTGAGGACGGTGTAGATCCCGGTGAGCGAACCGGGGTGGTCGGCGCCGGCACGCTCGAGCAGCTGCGCGAGCAGGGAGACCGTGGACGGGGCATGGCCCCCACGGGCCGGCGGTTCCCCAGCGGAGAGCCCGATCTGGCTCTGGGCCCCGGCCACGCGCGTCAGTGAGTCCAGCATCAGCAGGGCGTGGCGGCCCTGGTCACGGAACTGCTCGGCGATCCGGGTGGCGGTGAACGCGGCCTTGCGGCGCATCATGGCCGGTTCGTCCTCGGTGGCCACCACCACCACGGACCGGGCCAGCCCCTCGGGCCCGAGGTCGTCGAGGAAGTCCCGGACCGTGCCACCGTCCACGCCCACGAGGGCGATGACGGACACCGCGGCGTCCGTGCCGCGGGCGATCATGGCCAGCAACGAGGACGTGTCCGTGCCCGGGCCGGCGAACAGGCCGATGCGGTGGCCACGGCCCAGGGCGGTGAAGGTGTCCACGGCGCGCACGCCGGTGCCGAGCTGCCCGGTGACGGCGGTGCGGTCCAGGGCGTGCGGGGCGGGATGGTGCGCGGGGACCAGGCGGGTGCCGGTGATCGGCCCCCTGCCGTCGACCGGACGGCCCAGGGCGTCGATGACGCGGCCGATGAGCCCGTCGCCCACGGGCACCTCTCCCCCGCGGTGCGCGAGGGTCACGGGAGTTCCGGCGGCCGGTGCCCAGCCCTCGGCCAGCGGCACGACGGTGGCCTCGGTGTGGTGCACGGCCACCACCTCGGCCTCGACGCCGGCGAGCCCGGGGTGGGTCCGGGTTCCGTCGCCCCCGGTCCCGCCGACGGTCACCACGTCCCCGACGGCCACGGGCAGCCCGCCGATGACGGCCCGCAGCCCCTGCGTGGCCACCACCGAGCCGCGGCTCACGGGCGCCGCCAGGCTGGCGGCCTCGGCCACCCGCCGGTCGAATCCCCTCGCGGTCATGGTCTTCAGGGCTTTGGTCTCCAGCATCATGATCTGTGCGGAGATGTCCTGCGCGACGAAGTTCACGGGAGCCCACCGCCCGCAGAGTGCCGGACGCGGCCCGGTGCGGACTCGGAGCCGGCCGTGAACCGGCCGTCCCGGTGCAGGGCCGCACCCCCGCCGGGCGGCAGGGCCGGGTCGGAATGCAGCGCGTTGACCGTCACAGGCATGACTCTCCCCTTCCCCGTCGACCGTCTCGTCGGTCGTCCACTGATCCCTATGCGGGCCGCTGCGCGCGAGGGGTTGGTTTTGCGCGGCCGGGCGCGATGCCGACCCCGATTCATGCCATGCCGACCCAGATCAGGGAGTTACGATCACGCTCGACGGTGATCGGCCCGGCGTGTCCCAACGTGCAGCGTGCTCGTAACTCAGATGCCACACTGGGCGCATGACCTCCGTACCCCAGTGGACCTGCCCGGCGGGCACCCTGCGCGGCTGGGTCGACGAGGGCCCGGGCCGTTCCCCGGTGTGGCGGGCCACCGGCATCCGGTACGCCCGCGCGAACCGGTACGAGCCCCCGCGGCCGGAGCCGGCCGCCGTCGGGACCGTGGAGGCGACCGGCTGGTCACCGGCCTGTCCGCAGCGGCCGGTCCGCGCACTCGAGGGGGTCTCCCCCGGGAGGTTCCTGGGGCCGCTGGAGATCTCCGAGCACTGCCAGTACCTGTCCGTCACCACCCCGGCGGGCGCCGGCCCGGACGAGCGGCTGCCGGTGATGGTGTGGATCCACGGCGGCGGGTACGTGATCGGCGCCGGCGACCAGCCCTACTACGACGCGGGCGCGCTGGTCAGCGAACAGCGGGTGGTCACGGTGAACATCACCTACCGGCTCGGGATGTTCGGCTTCCTCGGCCGCGACGGCGTGCCCGCCAACCTCGGACTGCTGGACATCATCGAGGCGTTGCGCTGGGTGCGGCGCAACATCACCGCGTTCGGCGGGGACCCGGAGAACGTCACCGTCTGGGGCGAGTCCGCCGGGGCCGACGCGGCGGCCCACCTGATGATCGCCGAGGGCACCGAGGGACTGTTCTCCCGGGTGATCATGCAGTCGGCACCGATCGGGCTGATGCGCGGACGGGCCGCGATGACCGCCGCCCTGGGCGAGCGCGCCTCCCGACTGCCGGCGGATGCCCCCGTGGAGGACCTCTTGCGGATGGAGGCCGACCTGGCGTGGTTCGCCCTGCGGCTCGGGCTGGGCGGGGCCATGCCGTTCGGTCCCGAGTACGGCGCGCACCCGCTGCCCGGGGCCGACCGGCGCGAGGCGGCCTGGATCGACGCCGCCCGGCGGGTGGACGTCCTGGTGGGGTCCAACCTGCGCGAGGCGGCCCTGTTCGCCCCCGTGGTCGGCCCCGTCGCGAGGCTGCACCGGCTCCCGGTCCTGGGCCCGCCCGTGCACGAGGGACTGGTGCGGTGGCTGACGGACGTGATCTTCACCCGCGGGGCGGAGCACTTCATCCGCCGCCACGCCGCGGCCCGCGGGCACGGTTACCACTACCTGGTGCACGCCGAGGCCGAGGACAATCCGCTGTCCTCCGCGCACGCGGCCGAGTTGCCCCTGCTGTTCGGCAACCGCAAGGTGTGGGGCACCCGGTTGCTGCACGGCTTCGACCCCGCCGAGACGGAGGCCTGGGGCCGTCGGATGCGTGCCGACTGGGCCGGATTCGCGCGCACGGGACGGATCGAGACCGGCACCGTGGACGGGCTGATGACCGTGCGGGCCGGTGATGACGTGTGAGGCGTCCGGGCGTCAGGCCGCGCGCAGCAGCGTGACGTTGTCCGGGATCTCCACGCCCCCGCCAAGGATGCCGTCGATGATGCCCTCCAGGCGCTCGCGGACCTGCGCGTGCGTGCCGCCCAGGGGGGCACCCGCGAACCGGACCATCGCCTCGTAGGCGTCCCAGGCCGTGGCCAGTGCGGACTCGCGCTCGGCGGTCCTCTCCTCGTGGACGGCGGCGCCGGCGGTGTCGAACGCGGAGTAGGCCTCGAACTCCTCGGCCAGGAACGCGTCGACCACGGCGTTGGCGGCGGTGCGCCACCCGGTCGGCTTGCGGCCGTTCTTCAGGACCGGGGCCAGGTCCTTCACCGCGTTGCGGAACGCGCGGACGGAGGGGCGGTCGGGACGGGCCCGGTCGGACAGGGTCTCCAACGCCAGTGTGTACGCGATCACCGGATCCCTGGAGACCACCTCGAACAGCTGGGCCCGCGAGTAGTCGTCCCACAGGGTCATCAGGTCCTGGTCGGCGGCCTCGAACAGCCCGCGCCAGCCGTGGATCCGGGTCAGGCAGGCCAGCATCGCCTGGGCGGCCCGGTGGGCGGCCTTGGGGTCGGCCTCGAGGACCGGAAGGGCCCGACGCCGGACGCGCCAGTCCGGGCGGACCAGGTCCGGCAGCGAGAAGGCGAACCTCAGGGCGGCGGCCCCGGCCTGGGTGCGGGCGATTCCCCGGTGGTGCGAGGCCTTGGAGCGCAGCCACTCGGTGGCCTCCTCCAGCATGATCCGCTGGGCGATCTCCGGACCGTCCTCGAGGGCGCCGGGGGCCGCGGTGGTCTGGAAGGCCCTCGCGGCGGCGGTGGACGCACCCTCCTCGGGACCGGTGGGGGCCACGAGTTCCTGACGGGCGGCGGTCCGGTTGTGGATGTTGCGCAGGATCGACTTGCGGGCGGAGCGCAGGGTCTGCCGCGCCCAGCCGGTGACCGAGGCGGCCCGGGCGCGCTCGAGGTCGAAGAAGGCGTCCGGGCCCTCCTCGGTGACGCGGCGGAACAGGAACTCGTCGAACTCGGACTCGACGTCCTGGCTCAGCTGGGGCCCGGAGGCCAGGCCGTGGTGCCACGTCTGGTACTCGCGAGACACCTCTCGGCAGATCCCGGAACGGGTCAGGATGGTGGCCACGTCCCGGCGCACCTGGGTCTCCGGGAGATCACCCGCCGCCCAGCGGTCCAGGAGGTCCCGGCAGGCGGTATCGGTGGAAAGGTTCTCTGCTCGCATACCCGGTATGTGTGCGGCATATCCCCGGTGTGACCTGCACCATCATGTGGCGTTGGTCACAGCGGCGTGTTCCCCCGGCGTGTCCTCGCGACACGCCGAGGCCGTTGCCCGACGAGCGGGCATCGACCGTTCCGGGGAACGCGCAACGTCCCCTGGAACGCGGCACGCTCCACCACCCTGGAGGGGGTCGGCCGGTTTAGGCGTTGAGGATCCCCAGCTGGTCGGCGAGGACCCGCTTGGCCAGGGTGCGGACCTTGCGGATCTGGGCGGCGGCCGTCTCCTGCGTCAGGCCCAACTGCTCAGCCACCTCACCGGTGGTCAGGACCCGCTGGGAGCCCTCCGAGGCGTAGACGCCGGAGAGCCATGACTGGGCGACGTCCGACGTGACCCCTCCGATCCGGCGGGCCCGTTCGATCACCGCACGGACCAGCGCCGGTCCCTCGGTGGGGTGCAGCAGGGACTCCTCCGGGCCGACGACGGCCAGCTCGAGGGCGTGGATGTCCACGGCAGGGCCGGCCACGCGCAAGTCGGCGGTGGTGGCGAGCATCCCCTGCTTGGCGGCGTCCTTCCGGGCGGCCATCATGCGCTTGTTGTGCTCATGCGTGAGCTCCCAGTCGGTGGGCTCTGCACCGGTGGCGGCACGCATCTCGTCCCGCAGCTGGTTGAGCTTGCGCACCCGGCGGTTCAGGGAGACCATGCCGGAGGCCGGGGACAGGTTGCGGTCCGCCCAGGCGCGGACCGCGGCCCGGGAACGCACGTGCAGCATCCCGCTGAAGTTCTCGATGGCCCCCAGGGCCGAGGGGTCCTCGAGCAGCTCATCCACCCAGGTCAGGGCCTCGATCGCCACGAGCTGTTCGACGTCGTCCCGGTGCAGGGCGGCGCTCAGGCCCATGGTGCGGCACAACCGGTGGGCCAGGAGGCGGAAGATCTTGCGCTGGTCCCCGATGAACCCGTCCCGCAACCGCAGCCGCTCATCACCGGAGGCCTCGGCCATCTCGCGCAACTGGTCCAGGACCGGACGCTGCTCGGTGACGACGGCGACCGCGCGTCGGGCCCCCCGGGGCGCCAGGACGGACCGGCCGATCGGGGCCGACTCGCCCATCGAGGGGGTCTCGGGCCCGACGGTCCGGCGTCCCACGGGGCGGCGGGACCCGGTGACCCCCTCCGGGGTGAAGACGGGGGTCACCGGGCACCCCGGTTGGTCTCCGGGTCCAGCGCGACGGAACGGGCCATCGGGTCCGAACCCACCTGCAGGGCCGCCTCGGCCCGCGCGGTGGAGAGCCTGTCCTTCGGGTGCTCGAGACGGTAGGCCGCCACGATCTCTCCCACGCTGGCACCGGGCATCTGCCGGGCGAGGCGACGGACCTTGGGACCGATCCGCGGGTCCCCGATGGCCCGGCGGACCTGGTCCTCAGCGTCCCGGCGCAGATTGCGGCGCAGGAACATGAGGGGATCCACCGTGGTGAACCGGTCGTGGCGCAGGCACTGCTCCAGGAGCCGGGGCACGCTCGGGGTATCGGCCACCCCGGCCGTGGGCTCACCCACCATCAAGACGTTCACGATCTGCTCGATTCCCGTGTCGTGCAATACAGGCTGGAACCGCCCGGTCAATTCACTGATCTCATGGCTCACTGCTGAGTGGGCCTTGTGAACGGTGGAGGTGACGAACGGCTCGAGACTGAACAATAGTTGCCACTGGGACTGGCGACCGGCACGGACGAGCTCATCAAGGTCTTCGACGGCACAGCGGCGGATCCCGGGGGCGTAATGGTTATCACTGCCGACTATACCGTCGCACAGCCCGGGATGGGATGCTGATCTGGAACTATTCGGCTGGAATTCACCCGTGTCACCCCACCCCATGGAGTGTGCCGTCCAGCGATACGACGGTGACGGCCCGGCGGGGTCCACCAGGTGCAGCAGGGCGTCGTTGCCACCCCAGTCCAGGCGCACCGGCATCAGCAGTGCCGCACCGGTCTCATGGTCCAGACCCTTGCGCCCGATCTCCATGGCGGGGAGGCGCCAGTCCCACATCGGCAACAGCAGGACCTCCC
>NZ_DAOMPX010000074.1:0-7762 GCF_035445025.1 Citricoccus sp.
CCAGATCGTGGATGGGGTTCAGGGTGTCCCTCACGGTGCGTCCGAGCCGGTCCAGGGTGTGCACGACGATGAGGTCGCCCTCCCGGGCCTGGTCCAGGGCAGCGTGGAGCCCGGGGCGGTTGGTGTTGGCACCGGATTTCTTGTCGACATAGATCCGCTTCGCCGTGATGCCCTCCTGACGCAGGGCATCGATCTGCCGGTCGAGGTCCTGTTTTGTGGTCGAGACCCGCGCGTAGCCGATGTCCATGGGCACACTGTACCGAAAGTCATCTGTGTACGCTCCGGGTGGGACGTCGTTTTGGGTTTAGTTCTGGGACGCAAATCCGCGGCGTGTCGTCGTGCTTGGTCACTCTCTGGGGGAGTGTTCCAGTTCCAAGGAACTGGGACGGGTCCACAGCACGTAGCATCTTTCGGTGACGAGAACCTGACAGAAGTGTGGAGGTGGGCCGCCGTTGGATGTACTCATGGCGGCTCTGCCCATTGTGCTGACCTTGGCCCTGCTGCTCGTGCCGGCTCCGTCGTGGGTGGCACCGGGGGCCGGGCTGGTCTCGGCCGTGCTGATCGGTATGGCCTGGTTCTCCACCCCGGTGGCGGAGCTGTCCTCGGCCTTGGGCGAGAGCGTCTGGACCCTGGTGGAGGTGCTGGCGATCATCGCTGGCGGAATCCTGCTCTCCCGCGTCATGGACCGCACCGGCGCCCAGGAGAAGCTGGCCCGGTGGCTCTCGGCCGGCGGTGGTCCCACGGTGGCCTCGGCGCTGCTCATGGCGCACGGGGTGGTGCCGTTCATGGAGACGGTCACCGGATTCGGGGTCTCCGTGATCATCGGACTGCCATTGCTGCTGTCCCTAGGGTTCACTCCGTTGCGGGCCGCCTCGCTCTCACTGGTGGCCCTGATGGTGGGCCCCTGGGGATCGATGGGTCCTGGCACGCTACTGGGCTCCCAGATCGCCGGCGTCACCCTGCAGGATCTGGGCGTGGCCTCCGGGGTGTTGAACGTGATCGCCTTCCTGGGCTCGGGCGCCGTGGCCGCGGTCATCGCCGGACGGGGACTGCCCACAACCGCCGGCGGCTCCCGGCCCCGACCGGTTGACTACCTCGCCTGGATCGGCACGGGACTGGCCTCGGGCGTGGTGCTGTCCGTACTTGTGCTGGCCGCCAATCTGGCCTTCGGCACGGCCGTGGCCGGTGCGGTGGCAACCCTGGTGATGTCCGCGGGCTGGGCCGGGGTGATCAACCGGGGCCGGATGGGGCCCATCCCGGCCCGCGCCCTGGTGCCGTACCTGGTGTTGCTGCTGGGCACCATCACCGGACAGCTCTTGGAGGGACTGCTGCCGCTCGGGGGGTTCGGCGCGGTGCTGGGCTCACCGGCATTGTGGTCCATCACCGGTGCCCTGGTCGGCATCGTCGTGCTGTCCATGGACCGGGACCACCGGTGGCTCCTGCCCCGAGAGATCCGCCGGATGTGGCTGCAGGTGGCGGTGCCGACCGGTCTGTACCTGGTGTTGGGCACCGCGGTCTCCGCCGGTGGACTGGCCCAGGCGCTGGCCACGGCACTGACCGGGCTGGGGCAGGGCTACCTGCTCCTGGTGCCATTGCTCGGCGGGTTGGGCGGGTACATCACGGCCTCGGGCACTGGGGCCAACGCCATGTTCGGTGGCACCCAGGACGCGGCCGCCAGGGCCCTGGGGGCAGATCCGCTGTGGATGATGGCCTCGCAGAACGTGGCCGCCGGCCTTGCTTGCCTGGCCAGCCCGGCGCGCGTCGAACTCGCCTACCGGATCGCCGGCCCCTTCCAACGGGAGGGCACCCCGGGACCGCCCCTGACCCGCGGGGCCCTGATCGCCCGGACCCTGCCGTTCGTGCTGGTGTGCCTGGTGCTGTGGGGTATCGGCAACATGCTCTGGCTGCCAGGAGCCCAACCAGGGTGACCGTGTTTTCACTCCATCCCGATCAATGGGATCTCGGGTGATGTGCCAGTTGTGAAGCGGGTTACATGAGAGGCGTCACCTCGCTCACGTCCCGGAAGAACGGATACCGCAGATGCCTGCATCCGATGGCCGACTGATCGGTCTCGCCCAGCTCTCCCTGCTGTCGGCTTCCCCGCCCGAGCTTGTGCAGTACGCCGCCGACGCGGGCTTCGATTTCGTCGGCGTCCGGGTCCGGCCCGTGACCGACCAGGAGGCCTCCTACGACGTGCAGCCAGGATCAGCGCTGCTGGCGGAGACGCTCGCGCGGATGGCCGACACCGGCGTGGTGGTCAAGGACATCGAGTTCCTGCTTCTGGACGGCTCGGACCAGCGTGAGGCCTGGATGCGCATGTTCGAGGCCGGACAGGCCTTGGAAGCCGACTCGCTGACCGTGGCCTGCGCCGACACGGACCTCTCCCGGGCCCGTGACACCTTGGCACAGATGGCCGAGGACGGACGGGCCTATGGCATCACCCCAGCTCTCGAAGCCATTAGCTACCAGGTGGTGAACTCCATCCCCCTCGCAGACGAAATCGCGGTCCAGACTGGTTGTGACCTCCTCGTGGACACCCTGCACGTGGCCCGCTTCGGCGGGACGCCGGAGGAGCTGGCCGCCGCCGCGGGCCGTGCGCCCCTGGTGCAGTTCTGCGATGCCCCCGCTGTGCGCCCCACCGACCGCCAGGGCCTGGTGCACGAGTCACGATCGGCACGGCTGGCCCCCGGAGAGGGCGACCTCGACCTGTCCGGCATGCTCGCCGCCATCGAGGCCGGCCTGGCGGACACGCCCCGGACCGGAACACTGCTGCCCGTCTCCGTGGAGGTGCCGAACGACGAGGCCGTCAAGCGCCTGGGCGGGCCCGCCTGGATCCAACACCTGATGCGAGCCACCCGATCCCTGCTCGCCGTCGAGGAGGCGGCCCGATGACCGTCCCGATCACCACAACCACCCCTGCCCCCACCGTCGCCCTGTCCGGCACCGGGCTGCCAGACCCCCAGGGTCCCGACGCCGTGCACGTGCCTCGCATCGGCCTGGGCACCTGGCCGCTGGTGGGTACGGAGGCCCGTGCCGCCGTCGTGCAGGCCCTGCAGCTGGGATACCGCCACGTGGACACCGCGGAGATGTACGGTAACGAGGACGCGGTCGGGGCCGGGGTCCGCGAGAGCGGACTGGCCCGCGCCGAGATCTTCGTGACCTCCAAGCTGACCAACGCCACCTTTGGAGACACCGCCACCGTACGGGCCGGACTCGAGGCCACCCTGGAACGCATGGGCCTGGACTACCTGGACCTCTACCTCATCCACTGGCCGAACCCGCATCGCGCCGAGTCGGAGGGAACCTTCCGGCAGACCTCACAGGCTCTGGCCGAGCTCACGGGGAGCGGGCTGCTTCGGGCCTGGGGCGTCTCGAACTTCACCCCGCACCACCTTCGGACGCTTCGGGACGACGGGCTCGTGCCGGCCGTGAACCAGGTCCAGGTAGACCCGTACGTGGCACAACCCCACGTCCTGGCCGCCAACCGGAATGCCGGCGTGCTCACCGTCGCCTACAGCCCCCTGGGCCGCGGCGGCGAGCTGTTCGACCTGCCCGAGGTCACCGGGCCAGCGGAGCGCCTCGGCATCACACCGGCCCAGGCGCTGCTGCGCTGGCACGTGCAGTCCGGCCGCGTGGCCGTGCCCAAGTCCGCCGACGCCGGCCGGCAGCGCAGCAACCTGGACGTGTTCGGGTTCGAGCTAACCGAGGCAGAGATGCAGGCCCTGGACAGCTTGGACACCGGTGCCGGACCGCGGCTGGACCCCGACGAGCACGGCCGCTGACCACCGATACCACGCCGCCCACCCCGGCCAGGCGTGCGGGCACTCCTGACCCGCCCGGCGCCCGGGCGGGCTCTGCCACCACGGACCTGCCAGGCATGCCCCGGGCCCGGCACCGACCGGGCGAAACGACTGAGACGACAGAAGCGAGAGTGATCCGATGACCCCGGAGACGACGACACCGCAGGACAGCGCCGCCCCGCGGCCCCTGAACGAGGACGAGGTGCTGGCCAACGGCGTCCCCGTGGAGGACGTGGACGTGCTGGTGGCCGGTTCCGGAGCCGGCGGCCTCTCGGCCGCGGTGACCGCCGCCTACCACGGCCTGAACGTCATGGTGGCCGAAAAGGCGTCCGTCTGCGGCGGAGCCACCAGCTGGTCCGGTGGCTGGGCCTGGACACCCGGCACCGCCCTGGCCCGCGCCGAGGGCGTGAACGAGGACCGAGAGCAATTCCGCACCTACCTTCGGGGCGTGCTGGGGGAGCGGTACACCCCGGCCGCGGCTGAGAAGATCGACGCCTTCCTGGAAGCCGTGCCCCACATGGTCGGCTTCTTCCACACCAAGACCGCCATGCAGTTCGTCACGGGCGCGAAGATCAACGACATCTACGGCCACCTGCCCGGAGCCGGCACTGGCAACCGCTCGGTGGGCCCGAAACCGGTCAATGCCTACGAGTTCCGCCCCGAGCTGCTGAAGAAGATGCGTCGACAGTACTACCCCACGTCGTTCTTCGGCATGGGCATCATGGCCGGCAAGGACCTCACCACCATGCTCTCGGCCTCCCAGTGGTCCCCGAAGGGATGGGCCTATGCCGCCGGGCGCGTCATCCCGCATGTGTGGGACATGGTGCGCAAGGGCCGCTCCATGCACTTGGTCAACGGCACCGCCCTGACCGGCCGCCTCATGAAATCCGCCGATGACCTCGGCGTGGACATCCGGGTGAACGCGCCGGTCCAACAGCTGGTCCGCAACACCGAGGGCCGGGTGACCGGCGCCCTGGTGGGCGGTCCCGACGGCGGCCGCTACGTCCGCGCGTCCCGCGGCGTGGTGCTGGCCACCGGCGGGTTCCCGCACGACGTCGAACGCCGACGCCAACTGTTCCCCAAGGCTCCGACCGGCAACGAACACTGGTCCCTGGCCCCGGAGGAGGCCGCCGGCGACGGCCTGGACCTGGCCTTGGGCGCCGGCGGCGTGTTCGACACGGACATGCGTTCCCCGGCCGCCTGGTGCCCCGTGTCCCTGGTCCCGTTCCCGAACGGGAGCCAGGGCGCCTTCCCGCACATCATGGACCGCGCCAAGCCAGGATCCATCGGCGTGCGCCGCGACGGCCGGCGGTTCGTCAACGAGGCCAACGGCTACTTCGACTACGTGGACGGCCTGCTGCAGGCCACCCCGGACGGCGAGCCGGTGGAGTCCTGGCAGATCGCCGACTCCACCTTCGTCCGCAAGTACCCGCTGGGCTTCGCCAAGCCGATCCCCATGCCGTTGCTGCCCTACATCAAGGCCGGATACCTCATCAAGGCAGACACCCTCGAGGAGCTCGCCGGCAAGTGCGGGATCGATCCCACCGGCCTCGTCGAGACCGTGCGCGAGTTCAACGAGAACGCCCGCCGCGGCGAGGACCCGCAGTTCCAGCGCGGCGCCACACCCTTCAACCGCTACGGTGGCGACCCGAAGGTCGGGCCCAACCCCTCGCTGGCACCGATCAAGAAGGGTCCCTTCTACGCGGTACACGTGCGCCCGGGCTCCTTCGGCACCTTCGCCGGGATCGCCGCGGATACCCGAGCCCGCGTCGTCGACACCGCCGGTCGCCCGGTCCCGGGACTGTACACCGCGGGCAACGACCACGCCTCGATCATGCGCGGCAACTACCCCTCCGGCGGCATCAACCTCGGCCCGGCCATGGCCTTCGGCTACATCGCCGGCCGCGACCTGGCTGGCGTGACCGAGTACGAGGACGACGGCACACAAGCACCAACCTGTCCAGACCGAGTGCAAGAGCACACGTACTGACGATGACGAGCGGGAGCAATACGAGATGAGCAGTGCTATGGACACGATGACCGAGGGTCGAGCAGGTTGGGACCACGAGGTTGACCTGTTGGTACTCGGTTCCGGGGCGGCAGGCTTGTCGGCCGCGCTGACCGGTGTCGCCGAGGGCCTGGACGTGCTGGTGCTGGAGAAGACCGATTACATCGGTGGCACCACCGCATACTCCGCCGGCACCTGCTGGATCCCCAACAACCACTTCCAGCGCGAGGACGGGATCATCAATGACGCGGAGAAGGTGGAGGCCTACCTCGACGCCGTGGTGGGGGACAAGTCCCCCAAGGAGATGCGCCAGGCCTACGTGGACAACGGTCCGGAGATGCTGAAGTACATGGAGGGGCTGGGGGTGCGGTTCCTCCGCTCGCCGAACGTGGTGGACTACCACTCCGAGTTGCCGGACACCGGCAAGACCGGCCGTGCCCTGGAACCCGAGCCGTTCGACGGCCGCAAGTTGGGTCCGGCAGACTTCTCACGGATGCGTCGGCCTGTGCCGGAGTTCGCGCTGATGGGCGGGACCATGATGCTGCGCCGGCCGGAGGTGAACACCCTGCTGGGACTGTTCTCGAAGGAGGCCGGAAAGACGGCGAAGGCCGTCACCACCGCGCTGGGCCTGGGCCTGCGCTGGGCCACGGACAGGCTCCGGTACCCGCGTGGCACCCGGCTGGTCATGGGCAACGCGCTGACCGCGCGGATGCTCTACGAGCTCAAGGACCGCGGCGGGGAGCTGTGGGTCAACGCCCGCACCATTGAACTGGTGCGCGATTCCGGCGAGGTGGCGGGCGCCGTGGTCGAACACCGCGGACTGCCCCGGCGGATCCGCGCCCGTCGGGGCGTGGTCCTCGCCGCCGGCGGCTTCGCCCAGAACCCCGAATTGCGCCAGAGGTACCTACCAACGCCCACACCGCAGTACTCCCGGGCCGGGGAGGGTGCTACCGGGGACACCCTAGCGCTGGCCGAGGCCGTGGGCGCCGCCCTCGGCAACGACAACGGCGAGAACGCACTGTGGTTCCCGTCCTCGATCGGCCGGCGACGGGACGGGTCCACCGTGGTCTTCCCGCACATCTGGGACCGCGCCAAGCCCGGACTGATCGCCGTCAACGCGGCCGGCCGACGGTTCGTGGACGAGTCCGTGTCCTACCACCGGTTCGTGAGGGCCATGTATGACTCCCACCGGTCCGTCCCGACCATCCCGGCATGGCTCGTGGTGGACGCCGCGACGCTCGCCAAGTACGGCCTGGGAATGATTACCATGCCGCACCTGCCGGAGTTCGCCCTGCAGCGCTACGTGGACGAGGGTTACCTGGTCAAGGACGTCACCCTGCGGGGTCTGGCCGAGCAGATCGGCGTGGACCCTGAGGGACTTGAGGAGACCGTCCGACGCTACAACGGTTTTGCCGAGACCGGCGTGGACGAGGACTTCCACAAGGGCGAGCTGCTGTTCGGTCGGGTGGCCGGTGATCCCAAGAATGAGCCCAACCCCAACATCGGCCCGGTCCAGCAGGCACCGTACTACGCCATGGCCGTCTACCCGACACCGCTGGCCACCTCCTTCGGCATCCGCGTCAATTCGGAAGCCCAGGTGCTCGACGGGGACGGGGACGCCATCCCGGGACTGTACGCCGCCGGCAACGATGCCGCCTCGGTCATGGGTTCGGAGTATCCCGGAGCCGGCTCACAGGTGGGTTCGGGGATGACGTTCGGTTGGGTGGCCGCCCGACACGCCGCCGCCCGCCGTACCGGTGCCGCCGGCCCGGACGCCGCGGAGGACGCCGATCGGCCCACGCCCCCGGCCTTGCGGTACTCCGGCCAGAAGGAAACAGCATGAGCACAGTCGCAGAGTCCTACCTGGTCGGACTCATCGGTGACGGGATCACCGCGTCGCTGACCCCGCCGATGCACGAGAGGGAGGGACGCGAACAGGGACTGCACTACCTCT
>NZ_DAOMPX010000075.1:0-7718 GCF_035445025.1 Citricoccus sp.
CCCAGTCCCCGGCGGCGGCCATCGCCATCCAGTCCCGCCGACCAGCCACCGTCAGTCCGGTCGGCACGGCGAGGACGTTGGCGTCGGGGTACCACTCGACGAACTCGCGGTTGATCTGCTCCACCAGATGATTGGGCACCACCATCGCGGGGCGGTGGGCAATCCCCGTCCGACGAAGCTCCATGGCGGCCATGACCATGGTGCCGGTCTTGCCGGCCCCCACCACATGGTCCAGCAGCACGGCCGGTTCGTTCACCGCCCGAGCAACGGCCGAACGCTGATAGGAGTACGGAACCCGGTCGGCTTCCAGTCCGGGCAGTTCCAGCCGCTGGCCCATCTGGTCGTAGTCCGGGGCGACCATCGAGTTGAACGCCTCGTTGTACAGGCTCTGCAACCGGGCCGCGCGGGTGGGGTCCTCGGTGACCCAGGCGTTGAAGCGGGTTCGAATCGCGTCGATCTTCTCTCTCGCGGCGGTGGTCGCGGCCTCGTCCTTGCGGTAGGTCCCGTCGGCGTCCTTCTCCCTCACCACCACCGACTTATAGTTCATGGTCGCGGCCAGCAGGGCGGCCGGGGTGCGCTTGTTCGTGCCCCACTGGTACCGCACCGAGGCGGAGAACCCGCCCTTGGGGGAGGCGACCTCCCAGGCCTCCACGGCCGGGTTGAACTTCACCTCGGTGGCGACCTCGAAGGTGTCGCGGACGAAGTCCTCGTAGATCTCCTGCGGAACCCAGTGCACGCCGGGGTTGACCACCACATCGCGGATGTCCACGTCCGCCGGCAGCACCGCCTCCAACGCGGCCACATTCACCGCGTAGTCTCCACCGTTCTGAACCGCCTGGCGCGCTGCGGCCAGCTTGGTGCGGACGTTCCCCGACAGGTAGGCGACCTTCGGGGTGAGCATCCCGGACTCGGGGTCGGTGAACACATGCCCGGCCATCATCGTCTGCGCCTCGTCCGCGTCCACGCCGAGCAGCCCGGCCACCCGGTCCACGTCCACGGTGCGGGTCTCGTCCAGGCTGATCGCGATGGCGTCCTCCACCGACTCGGCCCGCTCGGGCCGGGGCCGGTACTCGATGACATCACGAGTCAACAGGGCCGCCGGCTCGGCGGTCTGTTCTTGCTCATCGAACACCTCGCACGCCCGCAGCAGGCCCAGTTTCGGGTCTCCGGCCAGGAACTCCAGGTGCGGCTGGCGCCGGTGGCTGAACTCGGGTTCGGCGGCTTCGGCGGCCCACTGGGTGGCCAGCTCGTCCGGGACGGGGACCTCGGAGCGGTCCATCTCCCCGTCCTCGGGCAGGGTGGCCCGCCACGCGGCCTCCAATTCCCGCACCTTCTGCGCCTGCTCCTGGGGCCGGGGTGTCTTCCAGATGTCCTCGGAGCGGTTGATCGGCCCGTAGCTGTCCACGTAGTCCTGCCACCCGGTGCGCAACTTCTCCCGGGCGGCCTCGGCGGCCTCCTGGCCGCGGCCCTCGGATTGGGTTCGCATGACCTGAACCGCCTGGTCGCGCAGAACCAGCAGGGCCCGGGCCTCCACGGCGCGGGCGCGGGGGACCTTGACCGGTTCCCACGCCAGTTGTGCCCCGTACCGGGCGAAGCCGCCCACGGCGGGGTCGAAGCGGACGTGCCCGACGGCGGCCTCGGCCACCGGCGGGAAGTGCAACCCCGGAGCAAGCTCAACGGGCATCGGGTCGGGGGAGTAGCCCAGCCCGGTGTCCTTGGCCGCGTCGACCACCGCGGCCAGACGCTCGGTCATCAGCGCGGTGAGGTCCCCGGCGGGTGGGTCGACGCGGTAGGACATCCCGCCCCAGGGGTCACTGGCCGCCCGCAGGGTGCCGAGCACGTTCTCGGGGTGCTCGGCGAAGTACCGGGACGCGGGCACCTGGTGGGTCTCCCCGTCCCGGTCGGGGGCTTCGATGACCGCCGGTTCGACCCAGGCGGCGACGGCGTCCTGGTCGATCTTCGCCCCGGGCTCGCGGCGCCGGAAGATCAGCACGTCGGTCTTCACGTCCGTGCCGGCACTGTCCTGCATCGCCCCGTTCGGCAGGCGGACCGCGCCGACCAGGTCGGCGTAGCGGGCGAATTCCCGGCGGGCCGAGGCCCGCTGGGCGTCCATGGTCCAGGTGGAGGTCATCACCGCCACGTACCCGCCCGGGGCGGTCAGCCGGAGGGACTTGGCGATGAAGTAGTTGTGGATCGACAGGTTCTGCCCGTTGTACTTCGCATCGGCCACCGGGAAGGAGCCGAACGGGACGTTGCCGACCACGGCGTGGAAGCTGTCCTCACCCAGGCGGACCTGTTCGAACCCGGCCGCGTGGACCTCGTGGGAGGGGTGCAGGTGGGCGGCGATCCGCGCGGTCGTCGTGTCGAGCTCCACCCCCACCATCTGGGTCCCGGTGGAGGCCTGGCCGATGAATTCCCCGGACCCGCAGCCCGGCTCCAGGACCCGGCCCCCGGTGAATCCCGCCCGGGACAGGGCACCCCAGATCGCTTGGGCGTGGGCGGGGTCGGTGTAATGGGCGTTCAGGGTGGTGGCCTTGGCCTGCTCCCACCCCTCCGGGCCCAGCAGGTCCCGGACCAGGGCCCGGTCCTCGGGGGAGAAGGTGTCGGCGGTGTCGTCGAAGACCTCCGGCAGCGCCCCCCAGCTGGACCATCGGGACAGCTCGTCCTGGTCCTGGGTGGTGGCGTAGCGTCCGGCGTCATCGAGTTCGGCCAGGGTCTGCAGGGCGGCCACGTTGGCCAGGAACCGGCGGGTGGCGGTGGCCGGGCGCCCGGTGCCTCCGGTCCAGTCGACCGGGGACCCGGTCAGCTTCTCTCGATCTGCTCCCGGTCGGCCTCGGTCACCAGCGGTGGCAGGGTGCTCGCCCCCGGTACCGGGTCCATCCCCTGGGATCGCATCCAGTCGAACACCTGCCCGGCCAGCACCGTCAGCTGGTCGAACACCCGCAGCTGCGCCCGCTTCGGCAGCTTCAACAGGGCCTCGGCCTCCACCGGCTCCACCCGATCCGGGGCCAACTGCATCCCCCGGGACTGCACGATCCCGATCAGGTAGTCCTCGAACTCCTCGCTGGCCCTCTGGTACTGGTCCAGGGACAGCATCAGGTCGATCACCGTCACTTCCCCGTCCGGGTGCGCCGCCTCGAAGGCCTCCACCAGCGTGGTCCCGTACGGCGTCGTCTCGTGCGGGTGCTGCCACACCGTCCGGTCGATCTCCCACCGGTCGACTTCCCAGCCCAACAGCTCGCTGGTGGTGTCCTGCCGCGGATCCTCGATCGGATCCGGCATCGTCCCGTCCCGCAGCCCGTCCTGCATTTTCGGTTCCTTCCATATCGGCCAGCAGGTCAAACACCGAGATCTGACCGGCCACCTGATTGCTCCGCTTCGCCACGCTCGGGCTCCTTCTCTGACATAACTGCACGACGGCCGGGAAGCGGTCAAGCCCCCGGCCATCGAGCGACGGTGAGTGAACGGTCCGGTTACCGGACGAGCCCGGCGCTCTGGTCCTGATGGGGGACCAACGGCGGCTGCCCGGCCGACCACTCCGCGAACGCCTCCGGCGTCATCTCCTCCGGGCGCAGGCCCTGGCCTGCCGTCCGGTCCGTGGACTTTTCGGGGGAGGAGACCACAGCGGCCGCGTCTCGGTGGGGTTCGCGGGGCAGGACCGCGACCGGGTTGAACTGCATGGAGGCGGCCACGTCCTCGGCCCAGAGACGGTGGTTCAGTCCCGGCTTGCCGGTGCTCGTGGCATACGGCTCCACCCGGTGGTCCCCGGTGACCGTGACCCGGTCGCCCTTGTGCAGACAGGACAGCACGTTTTCGCGCAACTGGGCCCGCTCCACCGCCACGTCGTAGAACGTGGCCTCGGCGTCCTCCCACGTCCGGGAGTCCTCGTTGAAGCGGCGGTTGTTCTCCGCCACCGTCATCACCACCAGCTCCTGGCCGGCCTTGGTCCGCACCGGCCGGGGGTCCCCGGTCAGATTGCCCTGCACCGTCTTCTTGCCCACGCTCACCATCTCCACTCACCACACCCTTCATGCCGTGTGGGCCCTTCAGGCCCCTGTGCTCGTAGTTCGCTCGGGTTGTCTGGACTCGCGGCCGACATACATCCCCGTGGACGGTGCCGCTTAGTCCCCCTTGTCTTCGGGGTCCCGGGCTGGTTGCATGGCGGACCAGGTGGTCCCGTCGGCCGATTCCTCGACTACCACGCTGAGGTCTTCGGGACCACCGATCACGTGCACGGCCACCCCTACCTGGCCGGGAGTCGCGGAGGTGTACGCCAGGCGCACCGCGCCGACTTCGGCCACGGGCCGGGCGCGCAGGCCCAGCGGGTCGGAGGCCCCGTGTTCGATGCCGTCGGCGTCCACGGCGCGGGCGCGGACGTATTTCACCCCGGTGGTGGGGCGGTCGATGACCTTCTCGGTGCGGATGGTCGAGGCTGCGGTGGTCCAGTCGTCCTCGTCGTAGTCCAGCTCGTAGGCCCCCACGGTGCCGGAGTACGCGATCGGTTCCTTGTGCTTGCCGTTCTGCACGCACCCGGCCTCGTGGGTCATCTCCTTGAGCCGGGACCGCAGCTGGGCCACGTTGGGGTGCCACATCATCATCGGTGCCAGCCCGGGAGCACCCTCTTCCCAGACCTTGTGCTCCATGCACATCGCCGCGTACAGCTCGGCGGTCAGGTTCGGGTGCCGGTACCAGCACGCCGGAACGTCCGAGGTCGTCAGCCGGTATTCGCGGATGAACCAGTCCACCCACCGGCGCAACCCGTTCCAGGCGTCCCACTGCTGACCCGGTTCGATCTGGCGCCACCGAATCCCCAACCACTCCGGCGGAGCCTCGGCGGCCAGTGCCGCCTCGACATCGGGGTCGAGGTACGGCAGCGGGGACCCCGAAGCCTCACCGTCCGCCGGCTCGGGGCCGGTCACCGGGGTCAGCCAGGTGTCATCGTCCTCGTCGTCTACCCACGGATTGCCACTCACCGGTGTCACCCTCCTCCACGTTGCTGTCAGATCCGGCAGGACCAATGGCCTGCTCGCAGACAGTTCGAAACGCGAGGGCAGCGGTGTATGTCGGCCGCCCGGCATGCGGGCCGACTGGGCCGAGATGGACGGTGCTGCGCCGTAGTGTTCGAGGCGACTGATGGCCGGCAGAAGGGCGTGCTATATGGGTGATGACCTGAGTTCATGGTTGCGTGTGAGCTGGCTGCGGGACCTGGAAGGGCCCCGTCCCCCGCAGGCCGCCCTTGACGTCCTGGATCTAGCTTCGGTCGGATGGCCGGTGTTCACTGAGCCATGAGATCGTCCGTGGCGCACCAGCGCAGTGGCAGCCCTGGGCCGCCGGAACCCCGATCACCGCGCCGCAGACGGGCGCGCACCTTCCTCGCCGCGCTGGCTCTGATCCTCGTGTTGGTCGTGGGCGGCCCGCAGCTGGCGTTGTGGTCGGGGGATCCGGTTGCGGCGAAGGACTGCGTCGTCAGCCCGGTGCCACCTCTGCCTGCCCAGGCCGCTGCGCGCTTGAGCGCGCCGGTGGACGCGGCGGCATACCCCGGTGGCCTGGCCCAGCAGGGCGGCACGGTGTCCGACGCCAGTTGTTTGACCCGGACCCCGGTCTTCGGCGTCGTCCGGCCCGTCGACGAGGCCCAGGTGCGGACTGCGCTGGCGTTCGCCGAGGAGAACGAGTTGGTCGTTTCCGTCGGGGGCACGCAGCACGCGCTGGGCGGGCAGGCCTCCCACCCCGGGGGGTTGGTGGTGGACATGCGCGGGCTGAACGCGATCACCGTGGACGAGCACGCCAGGACGGCCACGGTGCAGGCCGGAGCGACGTGGCACCAGGTGCTGGAGGCGGTGCACCCGCTCGGGCTGTCGGTCGCCACCATGCCCAGCGTCGACGTGCTCAGCGTCGGGGGCACGGTCTCGGTCAACGCGCACGGACTGGACTTTCGCGCCGGGAGCCTGTCCTCCACGATCCGCTCCCTGCGGGTGATGCTCGCCGACGGCACCGTGCACCGGGTCGGCCCAGAGCAGGAGCCCGAGCTGTTCCAGGCCGTCGTCGGCGGCTACGGGCTCTTCGGGGTGGTGCTCGACGTGGAGCTCAACCTGGTCGACAGCGAAATGTACCGGCTGCGCAGCACCGTCATCCAGCACCGCGACTTCCCGCAGGTCTTCGCCTCGCAGGTGGCCGCCGACGACGCGGTGCGGTTGACCTACACCCACCTGTCGACCTCCCCGGACAGCCTGCTGCAGGAGGCGATCGTCTACACCTACGAGCGGGTCGACACCACCGAGCCGGTCCCGCCGCTGAAGGAGCGGGCCTCGGACCAGGCGAGTCGGCTGATCTTCAACCTGGCCCGCACCGGTGATTTCGGGCAGCGCCTGCGGTGGGCGGCGCAGCGCGAGCTGCTGCCCCGGGTGCGCGGTTGTCTGCAGTCGCGCAACGAGGCCCTGCGCGAGGCCGAGGCGTGCATGGTCGGGCGCAACCAGGCGATGTACGAGAGCCTGGGCTTCCTGCAGAACAGGCTCCCGCAGTACACCGACGTGTTGCACGAGTACTTCCTGCCCCCCGACCAGATCGTGCCCTTCCTCGACGAGCTGCGGGCCCAACTCGGCCGTCACGACGCCCAACTGCTCAGCGCCTCGATCCGTTCGGTCCACCGCGAGGACATCGTCCTGGACTACGCGCAAGGGGAGCGGTTCTCCCTGGTGCTCTACCTCAGCCAGGAAGTCAACGACGAGGCCAGCGCAGACATGGCCTCCCTGACGCGTGCCCTGGTCGCATCCTCCCTGGACCTCGGCGGAACGTTCTACCTGCCCTACCAGCAGCACTACACCAGGGAGCAGGTGGCCCAGGCGTACCCGCGGCTCGAGGAGTTCTTCGCCACCAAGCGCCACTACGACCCGGGGCTGCGGTTCCAGAACAGCTTCTCCGCGCGGTTCGGTTGAACGGTGCCTATGGCGTGTCGGCCTTCACCGTAGCCTTGGCAGACGTGCCCTTGGACTGACTGGACCCCTAACGGACGGCGGCGTGGTCAGACCGTGTCGTCGGTGCGGCGTTGGCGCCGGTATTTCCGGGGTGGTCCGTCGATGAGGTTGAGCAGGCGTTGGACCATTTCGTCCACCGCGGCTTGGGCGGATCCTTCACCGGGGTTGGCGGCCATCCACCGGTGCACGCCTTCTTCGCAGATCGAGCACAGCCACATCCCGTCCCCGTTGGCGCGGCGGCATTCGGCACGGTCCAGCAGGTCGGTGCTGGTGGTGTGGAACTGCAGGACGGAGACCCGCTGGCACAGTTCGCAGTTCAGCGGCTCGGTGGAGCCGGGGACAGGATCACTGGTGGTCATGGGTCTTCTTTCTGTGACGGCGGATCATCCGGACGACGATAAGCACCGTGGCCCGTCGCCGGTCCCAGCCAAAGTACTCCTTGCGCGCATCCAGACAGGCGTGCAGCTGTTCGTGGTGGGCCCGACACATCGGCATCAGGTCCTCATCAGCCTCCCGTGCCTTCCACGCCCCGGTAGCCAGGTCGCGAGCGACCCCGTCGTAGCGCAGGTGGTGCAGGTCCAGACTGCCTGCCTGTTCAAGGGTCAGTTGGCAGACCGGGCAGGCCGGTTCGACGCCTCGGGCGCGGGCGTCGCGGAACCAGCGCACCCGGCGGAACCCCCACGCCGGTGAACGCAGGTAGTCCTGGTAGCTTTCCGACCCGGTGCGGGTGAGCGAGAGCCGTGCCAT
>NZ_DAOMPX010000076.1:0-7582 GCF_035445025.1 Citricoccus sp.
TCGAATCCTGCAACGGACTCGAGGGGCACCTGCTGACTCATATTCCTAGCCTTATTCATCCAGGCGGCACCGCAAAGCCACTGATGATCCAGGTCCGGGTAGCTCCCAGAGTCACTCGGCTACTCGTGTTCAGTCGTCCCCGTTGAGGATCCGTTCGGGAAGCAACGGACCTAAACCCGCGGTCCGGTCACGCTTTCACGGTCAGGGCCCTTCTGAGCGTCGATGACTGTCGAAAGAGGCGGTGGTTCGGTCAGCGAATTTCTTCCACCACACTGGTGCCCTTCTCGGGGCGGGATTCCCATGCCCAGGACTCCTCGAACCGGACGCGCCCGTCCTCAAGCACCACGATGTGGCTTTCACAGACACCACTGGCGGTGGCCCCGCCGGTGTCGAGATGCACGTAGCGGAACTGTAAACGCTCACCCTCGCGAGTCCCCACGAGATACCCGCGGACGATCTCCCCACCGTCGTACTCCGCCCAGATGGCCGCACCGTCCTCGTGATACCGAAAGCGGGTGGCCGCTCCAACTTGGCCGGTGACGGCATTGCTGACTCCGGCGAAGGTCTTCCCGTGCAGGGAAACGGTCACCGGATCGGGGAGGATATCGCCTGAAGTAGCCATCCCAGCACGCTAACCGCCACCGGCTCTGCTCACCCCGCCCGGTTGAGCAGTGTGACCCGCAGGCTCCGTACGGAGGGCGGCGGACCACGCCTGTGGATCGCAGAGAGACGTGGCTCGGTTCGCGCAGAGGCACCTGGCCGTTCGCGCTCAGTCGTCCGTTCGAGATCCTTGAAGAAGACGCCTGTGACCTGTGTCGTCGCCCTCTGAGTCGGACGGCTGGGCATCTTCCGGTTTCACGTAAGGCCCGACTGCCAATCGGGGCCATGCCGGCCCAGACCCCTGAGAGGTTTTGACGCCATGGGACGTGGGCCTGGCGGTGGATGCATCCCCTTGTCGATGTAGCGCCGAGGGTTCTCGTATCTCAGCGTGCGTCAGGTGGTGGGGTAGGTGAGGGCGATGAGGTCCGCTTCCAGCGTGGTGCGGTCGGTGTCGTTGAGGACGGCTCCCCAGAGGGGGGCGCTGTTACTGCCGTCGGTGGCGGCAATGATCATTCGGGTGGCGAAGGGGTCGACACCATCGTCGAAGAGGGCCGCCCGCCATTGCCGTGCGTCCTGTTGAGCGAGCTCTTCGGGGCCTGGCTCGAACATGAGATGAGCGGCCAAGGCGAGGGAGTCGCGGAGCCCGGGAAGGTCACGGGCCTCGGCGAAGCTCACCCGGATGTAGGCCCGGGTGAGCCGGCCCGGGGTCTGTGGTTCTTCCTCGGCGGCCAGTCGTTCGACGTCCCGGCGGAAGCGGTCCATCAGATCGGTGGCGAGGCCGTTGAGGAGCTGATCCTTGGTGGGGAAGTGGTAGAGCAGTCCACCCTTGGACACCCCGGCTGCCGTGGCGATCTCCGAGAGGGGTACGGCCGTACCTCGCCGGCCGATCTGCTGCGTGGCAGCATCCAGGATCAGTCGCTTGGTGTCCTCCGCGTCGCGTCCAGCGGTGCGCGCCATATGAGCATCCTTTCTCGCGTGCCTTTGCTACAGCATCTCAGTGCTGGGCCACAACGGCCGCTTTGGTGTTGGGGATGAACACGTAGGCGACGACCGCGGCCACGACCATCACCAGAGCCGCAATCAGGGTGGTGGCCTGCATGGCGGACACGAAGGCATGTTGCGCCGCCTCCAGTGCTGGGCTGCCCGGTTCCAGGACCGCGGTGGCCGATGCCAGGGAATCCTCAGCGCGGGTCGCCGCCTCGCCGACGGTACTACCGGGCAGTACCAGGTTGAGGCGATACAACACGGTGATGACCGATCCCAGAACGGCGATGCCGAGGGCGACGCCGAGTTCGTAGGCAGTCTCTGAGATCGATGCCGCCGCTCCGGCCTTGGCGGGTTTGACCGCCGAGACCACGGCATCCACGCTGAGGGTCTCGGCGATGCCGAGACCCAGGCCGAGGGGGACCAGGGCCACAAGGACCCAGATCAGTTGCTCCTGTCCTTCCAGCCCGGCCATCAGCGCGAGTCCGGATGCGCCAATGACCAGCGCGAGGGCGATGGCCCGCCCCCGCCCGACCCGGGTGAGCAGATATCCCACCACCGTGGCCGCGACCATGGACGAGAGTGCCGCAGGCAGTTGGGCCAGTCCCGCCTGCAACGGGCTGAGATGGCGCGCGAGCTGGAGGTATTGGGAGAAGAAGAACAGTACTCCGCTGAGGGCGAAGACCGAGATGAAGTTCACCAGCACCGCCCCGGTGAAGGCGGGGTTGCGGAACAGCTCTACGTCGATCATCGGTGCATCCGAGCGCCGTTGACGACGCACGAACGACACTCCGCCGATCACGCTGGCCGCGATCGCGGCCATCGTGGGCAGGCCGAGCGCTCCGCCGGTGAGCTGCTTGATCGTGTAGACGAACGGGATGATCGTCAGCATCGACAGTCCGCTGGAGAGCACGTCGAACCGAGCCGGGCTCGGATTCCTGGACTCCGGCAGCAGCCACGCCCCGAGAACCAGCACCCCTGCCATGACCGGCAGGTTGATCAGGAACACCGAACCCCACCAGAACCGTTCCAGCAGTGCACCGCCCACCAGTGGACCGAGCGCGATGCCACTGGCGGCCGCAGCCGACCACACGGCGATCGCTCGGGTGCGCTCGACCGGGTCGGGAAAGATGTTCCGGATCAACGACAGGGTCGAAGGCATGATCGTCGCCCCGGCCACACCCAGCAGCAGCCGGGCAACGATCAAGACCTCCGCGGTCGGGGCGAAGGCCGCCATCACTGAGGCGGCCCCGAATGCTGCCGACCCCAGCAGCAACAGCTTCTTGCGGCCGATCCGGTCGGCAAGATTGCCCATCGTCACCAGCAACCCGGCCAGGGCCAGGGAGTAGATATCCCCGATCCACAACACCTGGGTGGCCGTAGGGGACAGGTCCGCCGTCAAGGACGGCACCGCCAAGTACAACACGGTCGCGTCGATCGCCAGCAATAGCACCGCACCCACCAGTACGGCCAGGGACGCCCACCGGCGTCCCGAACTCAGCGCATGCTCCATGTCCACTCCTTGAACTAACCGTCTGGACGGTACAGTTTTACCGGTGTCTCCTGACGAAGGTCAAGTGGCGCGTTGTCCGAACCCACCTGTCGTGTACGTGTCCTTCAGGCTTGGGGTGAGTGGTGGTCTTTCGTGTCTCGGCGCCCGGGCGCCCGATCGCTCCCGAGCTGATGCCGTGCGGAAATTCCCCTCACCGGGTGTCGACTCATGAAGAAACGGATAGTGCGCGTTCTCATCCGGTGGAGCATCGTATGCATCCTCCGCGTTCCGTCACGAACACCATGGGCTTTGACCCCTGACCGGCGTGCGACCGCCTATTTTCCGCCCCCTGACCGTCGAGGTCCCAGAAGGAAGGTGGCGACGTGACGTGTATGATTGTGAGCAGCGTCACACGCAATGGAGTGGCGACGGATGCGGCATCCTCTCTCGCCGGTTCGTAGTGGACGATCAATCAGGGCAGGAGTCAGAAGGATGGACAGTTTCGCCACAACCGACCCGCTGCATGAGGTCACCGTGTACGACGTCAGGGGAAACGCGATCGGCACCGTCGCGGAGATCTTCGGTGAGGCCCCTCATGAATCCGCCCCCGCAACCCCGCAGTCCAGGGGCACCATCCCTGAATAGTCTCCACGGGTGCGCGGGGAGCACCTGGGCGGTCGGCCCTGTCCTCCCGCGCCGGGTCGGACCTATGCTGTCGCCACCCCTCAGTGCCGAGCCGCGGCCTCGCTCCCGGCTCCGTGGTTGCACGCCTCATGAGACACCGGAACCTCTCCCTACTCTCCCGAGGACCCATCATGAAGACCCTGTCGCGTACCTGTATGGTGGCCGGAGGCGCCGCCGTGCTCACCGCCCTGGCCGGTGTCACCGCCGCCCATGCCGTCAGTGTCACCGTCCCGGACACGGGCACGCTCCTGGTCGGAGGCGCCGGCGTGAGCTTTTCGGTCACCCTGGACTGCGAGGCCGGCCGGACGGCTGACCTCCTCGTCAACGTCGTGCAGAAGGTGGACGGCGCCCACGTGGCCACGGGCGGGGTCATCTCCGACACCGTGACCTGTGCCGCGGGCCAGGAGACCGTGGAGGTCGCCTTGCTGGCCGCCGGTCACTTCGCCTTCACCGAGGGCGACGCGGCGGTCCAGATCCTCATGTTCACGTGCGACACCGTGGCCTGTGAGAGCACCACGGTGACCGGCCAGGCCCGGCTCGGACTCACCTAGGACCATCCGTCGCGTCACCCTCCGTGCGGTGAGGACCGGTCCCGCGTGCGGTGCAGGACCGGTCCGCGTCCGTGGATCAGGAGGCGACCGCGGTGGTCGTCAACGCCTCCGTGACGGCATCCGCCCACGGGCGGGCGAGGTCGGCGGCGAGGTCGCGGCCGGCGGCGTCGTGCCGGCCATACTCCCCGACGCGTTCCGCCCCGCAGGCTCGCAGGGCCTCGTCGAGGATCTCCGAGCCGCGCGAGTACGTGGCGTGGTAGGACCGGTCGCCGAGGCCAAAGACCGCGAAGCGCAGCCCGGTCAGGCCGGGCCGGGCCGCCAGCAGGCCGGCGTGGAAGGCCCGGGCGGAGGTGGGCAGTTCGCCGTCGCCGTAGGTCGAGCAGACCAGCAGGTACGGCCGGGTCGGGTCCAGGGTGCCGGGGGCGGCCGGGTCCGCCCCGGCGAGGTCGAGTACCTCCACCGCGTACCGGTCGGCCAGGTGCCCGGACAGTTCCTCCGCGACCAGTTCGGCATTGCCGGACTCGGTGGCGAACAGGATGGTCAGCGGCGGCAGGTCGGTCCGGCCGGTCTGGGCCTGCGCCCCCGCACTCGCCCCGGCCCCGCGGGCCTCGGCACCGGTCCGGACACCGGTCCCGACGCCGGCCGGTCCCGCGAGCGATCCGGCGGTGGCCGAGGAGGCGATCAGCCGCATGCGTCGCCGGTCCAGCAGCTTGGCGCGTACGCGCCCCTTGGCGGCGGCGGCGCGCTCGTGGGCGTCCAGGCGCAGCCAGCCCTCGTAGTCGGTGGCCCGTCCCAGGTAGGGGCGCAGGCCGACGATCCCGGTCTTGCCGCTGTGCTGGTCACCGGCACCCCCGCTGCTGACACCCCCGCTGCCGGTGTCCCCGCTGCCGGGGCCCGAGCCGGGTCCCTCCTCCGGCGCCGCCTCCGCATCGCGGGCCGCCGCCAGGTCACCGGCGATCACCTCGGCCAGGTCCCGGGCGTCGCTGCGCTGGGAGGGGATGGTGCCCTGCGGGCCGCGGCGGGCCCACCCGGCCAGGTACAGCCCCGGCTCCACGCGGCCGCTCTGCCGCGCCTGGTCCGTGATCCCGTCCAGCGCCGCGGTGAGCTCGCCGTCCCCGGCCTGGAAGCCGATGGCGGTGATGACGCTGTCCGCCGCGATCCGGACCCGGTCCGGTTCGTCGCCCGGCGCGCCGCCCGGTGCGTCACCCGGGCGGTCGCACGAGGCGGCCTCGACGCCGGTCACGGCCCCGGTCGCATCACGCACGACCTCGCGGGGGGCGTAGCCGAGCCACCAGTGGACGTGGAGCCGGGCCGGGCCGGTCTGCTCGCGCCCGGCAGCCGCTAGTCCGGCCATCAGCCCGGACCGGGGGTCCCCGGCCGCGGCCAGCCGGTCCGCGTCCGGGCCGTGCACGGTGTGCACCAGGCCGGGCAGGTCCAGGATCTCCCGCAGCATCACGGGATCGAACCTGGCCCGTGCCGGCAGCGAGCGGCCGATGACGTGCACGGTGTCCAGCCGCCGGGTCAGGGTGGCGTGGGCCGCGTCATGGATGTCGGACCCCTCCAGGCCGGCCGCGGTCTTGGCGAGCAACCGGACCACGTCCATGGCCACGTTGCCCATCCCGATCACGGCCGCGGACCGCCCCAGCGAGGCCGCGTCGGGCTCCGCCCAGCCGGTCCCGGAACAGGTCTCCGGCTCCCCGTTCAGCAGCCGGGTCAGTTCTCCCGAGCCGATGACGCCGGTGAGATCGGCGCCGAGCACCTGCAGGGGAGCGTCCCGGCGCAGGCCGGTGGCCAGCACCACCGCGTCGAAGTGCTCCCGCAGCTGCCCCAGGGTGACCTCGGCACCGGCCGCATCCTGGGATCGCACGGCCGGGGCGTGCTGGGCGGGGCGCCCGCGCAGCACCAGGTCCTCGGCCGCCGCGCCCGTGTGCACCCGGGTGGAGCCGACGAAGCGCACGCCGTCGTGCTCGAAGAGCCGGGAGAACTGGTCGGCCACGGCCTTGGTGCCCTGGTGGTCGGGGGCCACGCCGTAGCGCACGAGGCCGAAGGGCTCGGGCCGGGCCTCGAACACGGTCACCCGTGCCTCGGGCAGGCGGCGCCGGACCGCCTGGGCGGTGTAGCACCCCGCGGGTCCGGACCCCACGACGGCGACGTGCGGGCCGACCGCACCGCCCAGTGCGGCTGCGGGAGCCGGCGTCGTGCCCGGCGCCGGTCCGGTGGCCGCGGTGCGGTCGGCGCCGTCACCGGTGCATCCGGGGGAGGCCGTCCAGGTCACCGGCATCTCGTCCATGCCGCGGAACACCCAGCCGCCGGCGCGGGCCGGGCGGTCGGGGATGAGGTCCAGACCGGGCAGCGCCTCGAACAACCGCGGCAGCGCGACGTCGGCCACCTCGGCCCGCGCGACCCACGCGCCGAGGCAGACGTGCACGCCCTTGCCGAAGGCCAGGTGCGCTCCCTCGCCCGTCCGGCGGATGTCGAAGCGGGCGGGGTCGGTCCACTGGGACTCGTCCCGGTTGGCCGAGAGCAGGCAGATGCCCAGCTTGGCCCCGGCGGGCAGGTGGACGCCGCGCAGGGCCACGTCCCGGGTGGTCTGGCGGGAGTACATGCCGATCGGGGCGACCCAGCGGATGGCCTCGTCGAACACGGCGTCCCACAGGGTGGGGTCGGCCTCCACGAGGCGGCGCTGCTCCGGGTCGTTCAGGAGCGCCCAGGCGGCCACGCCGATCGCGTCGCGGGGCTCGTTGAGGCCGCCGCCGATGGTCATCTTCAGGTTGGCCCGGATGGACTCGACCGGCATCTGGTAGTCCGGCAGGGCCACGAGCGCGGAGAGCAGGGAGTCGTCCGGGTGGGCGCGGTGCCAGTCGAGCATCTCGTCCAGGGCGGCGTCGACCTCGTCGAACGAGGCCTCGCCCCTGGCCCACACCTCGGGGTCGTCGGCGTAATTCCCGGTGGCGTCGATCATGGTCTGGGACCAGCGCTGCAGGTCCTGCTGGGTGACGTTGTGCAGGCCCGTGATCGCGCGCAGGTTCTCCGCGGCGTAGGGGGCGGCGAAGTCCCACACCAGGTCCGCCCCGGGGCCCTTCTCCCGCAGCTCGGTCAGGTAGCGGTCCGCGTTGCGCTCGAAGACGGGCCGCCACGCGCGCTTGACCACGGAGGGCCGCAGCACGGGCTGCCAGGCCCGGCGCTCGACGACGTGGTCCGGGTCGTCCTTGCGGAGCATCGAGTGCCCCATGGCGCGGATCATCAGCGAGCCCTGCTCGTTGGCGGAGAA
>NZ_DAOMPX010000077.1:0-7551 GCF_035445025.1 Citricoccus sp.
CGGGGCCGTATGCGAACATCCCGCATGGGCGCGAGCCCAACCGCACTTTCGCGGGGCGGACTCTGTCAAGGCCCCACGAGAGGGCTGCCGCCATGAACCGGTCTCACGTACTCGGGATCGCCCGCCATGCCCGAGACCTGTCGTGGGCCCGGTGGCGCCCCTCACCCGGTGGATCACTGGTCCTACTCGTCGTGTGTGATGGTTTCGCGGGACGGGGCGGCAGGAGACCCCGAGCTGACGACGGCCGGGTGGTCCCCGTCGGCACCTGACGCTCCGGACGGGTTGCCCTGGTACGGCCGCAGCCCGAAGGCAGCGAAGGCCGCCGCCAGGACGACCACCGCCACGCCGATGTAGAGCTGCGTGGGCGACCAGCCGGCGTCGAGCAGGAAACCGACGGTGATCGGCGCCAGGATGGCACCGGCCCGGCCCACGCCGATGGCGAAGCCCACGCCCGTGGTGCGCAACTGCGGGCCGTAGACCTGCGGGGCCACGGTGTAGAGGCCCGCGAGGCAACCGTTGATCAGCATGCCCACGAGGACGCCGCTGGAGAAGGCGACCAGCGGGATGGAGGTGGTGGTGATGAACAGCACCAGGGTGAGGGCCGAGAGCACGGTGAACACGACCAGGGTGAGCCGGGGGTTCCACCTGGTGGTCAGGACACCGTAGAGCAGGGACCCGAAGGTGCCGCCCAGGGTCAGCATGATCCCGCCGATGATGCCCTGCTGTTCGGACATGCCGGTCTCGACGAGCAGTTTGGGGGTCCAGGAGTTGGCGAAGTAGAAGCCGAACATGATGAGGAAGAACGCAACCCACAGCAGGACCGTTGACGTCCGGTAGCGCCGGTCCAGCAGTCCGGTGGGGCCGTTGCCGCGGTGCGAAGCCTCCGCTGCGGTCCCCAGTCCGAAGGAACCGGTCTGCCCGGTACGGCGGGCGATGCGGTCCAGCTTCGCCTGGGCGTTGGCGGGCTGCCTGGACCGCAGGAAGTCCACCGACTCGGGGACGAAGGCCAGCACCAGCAACACGGCGACGACGGTGAGCACGGCTCCGACGAAGAACACGCTGCGCCAGCCGAAGGCGGGGATCAGCTGGGTGGCTCCCATGCCACCGAGGGTGGCACCCACCCCGTAGCCGGCGGTGAAGATGCTGACGGCCATGCCGCGGTGACGCCGGTTCGAGTACTCGCTGACGATCACGGTGACCGTGGCCAGGATGCCGCCGATGCCCAGCCCGGTGATGACACGCCAGGCGCCGAGTTCCACGGCCGATCCGGCCGTGGCCGAGAGGCCCAGACCGAGGGCGTTGACGGCCAGGGCGGAGATCAGCAGTCGCTGCCGGCCGAATCGGTCGGCCAGGGGACCCACCACGAGGGAACCCACGGCCATGCCGATGAGTCCGGTGCTCAGCAGGGTGCCGAGTTCCCCGCCGCTGAGGCCGAATTCCTCGGTGACGGAGGTCGCCGTGAACGCCATGGCCAGGACGTCGTAGCCGTCGAGGGCGTTGAGGAAGGTGGCGACGGCGACGAGCAACCACTGGTAAGCGGACATGGGACTGGTCTCGATGGCCTGCTTGAGGTCCCGCCGGGGGACCGCGGTGGGGGCCTCCTGGGGTTGGGTGGCCGGCGTGTGGGGGGTCTGGGCCTCCACGGGTGTTCCTTGTCTGGGTCTGGTCTGGGGCTGAGCCCGGTGTGGGCCCGGCCGCTTCGGCGACGGGAGTTGTAGGGGATCGTCGACGCTCAGGTGACGTCGATGGTCAGCACGGCGGGGCCGGCAGCACGAGCGGTACCGCCGCAGGCGACCCGCGAGACGCAGGGGCATAGGGTCTTGGTGGCGTCCTTCTGGCGGTCCGAGTGGAAGACGTCCCGGTGGTCAGCCTGTCCCTGGACGTCGAGGACCTTGACCTGGCAGATCCCGCACTCTCCCTTGCGGCAGTCGGACATCATCTCCACGCCGTCCCGTTCCAGGGCCTCCAGGAGGGACTCGCCCGGACCGACGACCGTCTCCACGTCCAGGCGGGGGATGCGGACTCGGAACGGCTCGGGGTCGAACCAGCCGCTGTTGCCGAAGGTCTCGTACCGCAGGTTGGTCTGGTCGAGGTCGGTGGCGGCCCAGGCCCGGCGGACCGCGTCCATGAGGCGGATGGGACCGCACATGTAGAGCTCGGTGCCGTGGCCGATCCCCTGGACCAGGGCCTGGACGTCGAACCGTCCGTCGGTGTCGTCGGTGTGGAGGGTGATGCGGTCCCCGTGCTCGGCGACCAGGTCCTCGGCATAGGCCATGGCCTCGTGGGTGCGTCCCACGTAGACCACGCGGTAGTCGGCCTTGACCCGCTTCAGGACCCGGGCCATGTCCACCAGGGCCGTGATGCCGATGCCGCCGGCGAGCAGCACGTAACGCTGCGCGCCGATCCGCAGCGGGAAGTCCTGCTGGGGGGTGGTGATCCGCAGCCGGTCGCCGGCGGTGAGGGTGTGCATGAATGTCGAGCCGCCGCGGGAGGTGGGCGTGTGGAAGACGCTGAGCGAGAGCTCGGAGCCGTCCTGGGTGGCGTCCACCACCGAGTACGACCGCTGGTGCTCGGTGCCGTCGATCCTCACGCGCACGTCGACGTGCTCACCGGGCCGGACGGCCTGTGGCCGTACGGGGCGCAGGGTGATGCGACGGATGCGGTCGGCCACCTCGGTGGCGGCGACGACGACGGAGTCCTGCCAGGAGCTCGCGGAGGCGTGGCCCATGATCAGCGACCCCGCCCCTGGGCGGGGACGCCGGTGACCGACGTCGGGGACTTTCCGGCCGGGGCCGCGGTGGGGCGGCCCTCGGCGGCCAGGGCCTTCTCGATGATCCGGCGGACCCACATGCCGCCGGAGTCGATGTTGAGGCTGTAGAACTCATAGTCCGGGTTGGCGTCGATGGCCTCCTGCTGGGCCTTGAGCATGGCCTCGTCCTCACCGAAGACCCCGTGCACGCCGTCACGCAGCTGGGTGGTGATCAGTTGGCTGTCCAGGCGGTAGTTGCGCATGAAGGCCCAGAAGTAGTGCGAGGACCGGTCCGTCCTGGGCGTGATGGTGTTCATGACGAAACCGTTCACCCCCTGGGAGCGGTCGCCCTGGGGCGCACCGGTGCCTGCCTTGGCCACGCCCACGTCGATGCGGATGGTGGCCGGGTATTCGTAGTGGATGATCTGCCAGCGGTCGACCTTGCCCTCGAAACCGGGGAACTTGTCCCGCATGTTCTTCAGCCAGAACGGCGGGGCGTCGATGCCGTACATCCAGCGGGTGACCGTGACGGTGCGGTCGGAGTGGGTGACCTCGAAGTCGGACTCGCTCAGCTCCTCCTGGCCGATGGAGCCGGCGTGGACGAACTCCTCATGGGTGAGGTCCATCAGGTTGTCCAGGATCAACTGGTAATTGCAGTCGGCCTCGATCACCAGTCCGTCCCCGGCCCAGTCGGGGCTGTCCATCTGGAACATGTCCGGGACGAGGTCCGGATCGGCCCGGGTGGGATCACCCAGCCACACCCAGACGTAGCGATAGCGCTCGACCACCGGGAAGGACGGCACCACGGCAGAGGGATTCACGGTCTCCTGGGCCGGCATCTTGGTGCAGCGACCGGCCGAGTTGTACTCCAGCCCGTGGTACGGGCACTGGATCCCGTCGCGGCCGACGAGCCTGCCCTGGGACAGCGGCGCGAGGCGGTGCCAGCACGCGTCGGCCAGGGCCACGGCCTTGCCGTCCTGGGTGCGGTAGAGGGCCAGGGGCCGCTTGGCGATGGTGCGGGCCAGGATTCCCTTCGAGGTGACCTCGTGGTCCCACGCGGCAACGTACCAGGCGTTGAGCGGGTGGTTGAAGATCGTGGCCGAGGTGGTGGCCCCCTCGGTGTTGGCAGCCCCGGTGGGCGCCAGCGGTGTGGGGGCGTGAGCGGGGGCCTGGACGGTGGTGGTCATGGTGACTCCTAGCGGATGGTGCCCGGCAAGGGGGCGGTGCCTGCCGACGAGCAATAACTCTGTCCTGAGTTATTTTGACGGGCGCACTCACTCAGGGCTGAGTTATTTGGTAATGTGGATCACCATAAGGGGTGGTGCCGGAGTTTTCCAAGTGCGCCACATCACGAGGAGGTTGTCCGGCGATGAGTCTCCGCCATGCACTGCTGGCCCTGCTGTCCGCGGGCCCGTTGACCGGCTATGACGCCAGCCGTCAGTTCGGCTCCTCGGTGGGTCACGTGTGGCACGCCCTGGATTCGCAGATCTACCCGGAGCTGCGCAAGATGCAGGCCGAGGGGTTGCTGACCGCACGCCAGGTCCCGTGGGGGACCAAGGGGGCCACGAAGACGGAGTACTCCGTGTCCCCGGAGGGTTACGAGGCACTGAGGGCCTGGCAGCGGGAACCGCTGGCCTACGTTCCGGTCCGCAACCCGGCTCGACTCAAGGCCGCCTACTTCGAGTGGGCGGACCCGGGGGACGCCCGGCGGCAGCTGGAGTCCCACATCGCCCACTTCGAGCACCAACGGGATCTGGCCCAGCAGGTGATCGATGAGATCCGCAGTGAGAGCCAGCCCACCCTCCAGCGCCGGCTGTCCACCACGGCTCCGCAGCAGCGGGAGCGCATCATGCGGTTCAAGGAGTTCGCGCACGGGGGGACGGTGGACCAGGCCGAACAGGAGATCGCCTGGGCCCGCCGCGGACTGGCGCTGCTGAACGAGCTCGGCGACCTCGGATGAGGGTCGGGCGGCACCGCGGACCAGGTCCTCCACCACGGCCCGCGGCCGTTGCCCACGGTGCCCCGCAGCGGGAGAATTGCCGTGCGGAGGGCCCGAACACCAGGACACAGCCATGAACGCCAACACAGCCTTCGACCTGGCCGGTTTCACCCGGGCCACGGAGGAACGCAACGCCGAGACCCTGCTGGGGTCCTATGCCGACGACGCCGAGGTGACCATCGTCGACCGGAACCATCCACCGAGGTCGCCACAGGTCCTCACGGGGAAGGACCAGATCCGTCCCTGGCTGGAGGACACCTACTCCCGGGACATGACCCATCGGGTGGTCGACCCGGTGGTCGGCGAGGACCGGGTCGCCCTGACGACCCTGTGCCGCTACCCGGACGGGACCACCGTGTGGTGCGCCTGCACGGCGGACATCGCGGCGGGACTGATCACCCGGCAGAACGTGGTGCAGGTCTGGGACGAGTGATCGTGGACGGGCCATGTCCCATCCACGCTCACGACCCCGGGAGCCCACCCCGGGACCACGAGGCCACCAGGCGCCTACACGTGCAGGCGCTTGGCGAGCTCGTGGCGCACCTCCGCGCCCCGGGCCACCTGCACCACCACCAGGGCGCAGATGCTGAGCGCCCCGCAGACCACCGAGGGCACCGGGTTGGTCACCCAGCCGAGGCCCAGGAACACCAGGGGGGCCAGGCCCAGCAGGACGGTCAGCCCGCTGTAGAGGATGTGCTCGCCCACCTCGGTCCGCATGACCCGCACCGTGATCAGCACGGCGATGATGGCCGACGCGCACAGGGCCGGCACCGCGTAGGTCAGGGACCAGCCGTTCCACCCGCTGAGGTAGTCCCAGTACACGCAGACCAGGCCGATCAGGACCACGAGGTACACGGTGCCCTTGGCGACGTTGCGCCGCTTGCGCACGGCCATCAGCACCACCAGCCACATGGCGGTCAGGCCCAGCCAGACGGACCGCACGAGCCCGATGTCCGCGGCCGCCCCGAACAGCAGCTGGGCCAGGAAGGACGCCAGGATCACGGCCAGGGAGGTGAGGAACAGGGCCTTCCACACCCGGCGGCGGGAGAAGTTCAGGGGCACCGCCGGCAGCGGGCTCGGCGCCGCCTCGCCGGCCACCGGAGCCGCACACAGCGGACACCGCGTCCAGTGGCCCTCCACGTCCACGGCACACTGCGCGCAGCGCCTCACGGTTCCCCCTCCGCGAGCTCGTCCTCGGTCACCCGGGCCGCGGCGACCGTCACGTCGACCCCGCGCGCGGTCAGCATGCGGGCGAAGTCCCTGACGTGCGCGGTCTCCGTGAACGGCGAGGTGAAGGTGATCGTGAGCAGGCCGGCGTGGGAGATCGCGCAGAACTGCGGGCGGACCGCGGTGACGTGGAACAGGATGCGCCCCACGTGGGAGGCTGCCGGGTCCGGCAGGCTCACGCGGCCCAGGTTCGAGACCGCGACGCTCAGTCCCCGGTTGGTGCCCCCGTTGACCAGCTTCAGGATCAGGTCCTTCAGGGGGCGCGGGAGGATCCTCAGCACGGGCGTCCGCTCGAAGCGGATGAACCGTCGCAGCTTCCTCTCCAGAGCCTCGGGGGAGGCCTTGGGCCGGAACTGGCCGTCGAGCTGCCGGCTGACGGAGCCGACGTCGTCCGGGCCCTCGCCGTAGGTGTGGTCCACCCGGACGGTCGCGAAGAAGTTCCGCGCCGAGGTCGAGGGGAAGAACTGCCGCAGGTTCACCGGCACTGACGCCGCCAGGGTCCGGGCCGCACCCAGCCCACCGGAGGAGCGGCGCAGGGACTCGAAGAACACGGCGATCAGGTACATCGTGAGCGAGACCCCCTCGGCGCGGGCCAGTGCCAGCACCCCCTGGGCGGGCATCGTGAGCTCGACGGCACGGGTGCGGTTGTCCGGGGTGCGGGTACCCGCGGCCCGGTAGACCTTCGTCCGGGGCCTGCTGTGCCGCGCGCCGGTTCCCCGCAGCGCCGCGCCCGACGACGGGGTGCCGGCGGCCGCTGTCAGGGTGGCCGGAGCGGCCTCGCGGCGGAATGCGGACCCGGTGGCCGTCGATCCCTGCCGACGGCGCCGCAGGAAGTAGTGCCGGAAGCTGTCGCCGCTCAGGGCGTGCGTCGGTGCCGACGCGTCGCCACCGGGCGGGACGACCGGGGCGACCGGGTCAGCGAGGCCGGGGCCGGTCCCGGAGCCGAGGGGTTCGCGAGCGCCTGCGGCCGGGCGCACCGGATCCGGATAGCGCAGGCGGTGGTAGGCGGTCAGCAGGTCGGTCAGGAACCAGAGCGCCCCGGTGCCGTCGGACAGGGCGTGGAAGACCTCGAGGATGATCCGGCGGCGATGGTGCACCACGCGGAACAGCAGGTTCCGCCGGTCCGACTGGTAGAGCGGGGCGCAGGTGTACTGGTCCTCCGCGGTGACGACGGGACGCAGGTCGCTGTCCTGGAGGTAGTACCAGAACACGCCGCGGCGCAGCACCGCATGGTAGAGCGGGTAGCGGTCGAACGTGGTGTCCAGGGCCGCCTGCAACAGGTGCGGGTCCACGTCGTGGTCCGTCTCGGCGCTCAGGCGGAACACCTTGGGATCGGCGTCGGTCCGGGCGGCGAGGAAGATGTTGGAGGCGTTGTCCAGTCGCACCCAGGTCCGGCGGGTCACGAGGGCTCCCGCGGGCGCTGGCGTCCGCCATCGGCCGGCTCGTCCTCGAGGAACGCGTCGATCACCTCGTAGGCCTCTCGCAGGTACCGGGAGAACCGCGGCAGGACGATGAACCCGTGCAGCGCCCCGTCCACCCGGTGGACGCGCACCGCATTCCCGGCCTCCTCGAGCGC
>NZ_DAOMPX010000078.1:0-7486 GCF_035445025.1 Citricoccus sp.
GCCCGGCCAGCGGGGTGGACGCGGGCAGGCCGGCGGACTCCATCTGCTCCACCGTCATGGCGTGCGCCGCGTGGGCCGCGATCCGGCGCTGGCGGGCCGGGGTGCCGCCGTCGCGCAGGAGGTGTTCCACGGAGGCCAGCTCCGCGGCGCACCCCAGCCGCTCGGCCACCGGGGCCAGGCGAACCAGCTCCGCGCGCAGGTGGTCGGTCACGAGCATCTCGTCCCCGGCGGCGTTGAGGATGATGATGGCGTCCAGCCCGTAGCGGGCGGCGCGCCACTTGTTCTCCTGCACGTGCCACGGGGGCATGGTGGGGATGGTGCCCCCGGCATCGAGGGTGTCCGAGAAGTCCTGCACCAGGCACTGCGTCAGGGCGGCGATCGGGGCGATCTCCTCGAGCGTGGCCACGCCGTCACAGACCCGCATCTCGACCGTGCCCAGCCGGGGCACGGCGCGCACGTCCCAGCGGCACTCGGTGACGTCGTCGATCACGCCGGTGTGCGTCAGGTCCGCCACGCACCGCTCGAACCCGGCCCAGTCCGCGAACTGGAACGGCAGGCCCGCGGTGGGCAGCTGCTGGAACATCAGGGTGCGCTGGGACTGGTAGCCGGTGTCCACGCCGGCCCAGAACGGGCTCGAGGCGGACAGCGCCAGGAAGTGCGGCACGTAGTTGACCAGGCCGTCCACCACGGGCATCGCCTTGGTCACGTCGTCCAGGCCCACGTGCACGTGCACCCCGTAGATCAGCATCTGCCGGCCCCACCACTGGGTGCGGTCGATCAGCTTGCCGTAGCGGTCCGCCGGGGTCACGGGTTCGTCCGTGGGCTGGGCGAACGGGTGGGAGCCCTGGCAGTACAGCTCCACGCCCATCGGTCCCGTCACCTCGCGCAGCTTCCGCGCGTACTGGCGCAACTGGCCGACGGCCTCGTTCACCGTGGTGCACACGTCCGTGACCAGCTCCACGGTGTTCAGCAGCAGCTCCGGCTTGATGTGCGGGTGCTCCTGGCCCAGGTGCAGTCCCGCCTGGTCCGCGACGCCGGCCAGCACCTCCTCGGCGACCGGCCGCAGGGTGCCGTCGTGGGCGTCGACGAGCGCGAGCTCCCACTCCACGCCGAGGGTCGACTGCGCTGAGCGTGCGAAGGGCAGGTGCATGGTGGTTCCTGTCAGGTGCTGACGGCGGGCAGTAGTCATCCTAGGGGCGTGCGCAGGGGTTCCGGTCATCACCGGTCCCCGGCCCGGGATCCCTAGCATGGAGGGGTGATCACCGCACCGCAGTCCCCGACCGCCCCACGACCGCCCGCACGGATCCGGGGCCCGCGCGCCCTGGCCGTGGCCGGCGTCGTCCTGCTCGCCGTCACGGCGTGCACCACCCCGCCGGGGGGTGGACCGGACGAGCCCGGACCGGACGGGACCGGGACGACGCCACCGGAGGACGCGGCGACGGCCGAGCCGGAGCAGAGCGCGCTGCAGGTGGCCCTGGGCGGTCCCGGTCCGGACCTCGAGGAGGCGGCTGTTGAGGCGGTCGCCGGCATGAGCGTGGAGGACCAGGCCGGACAGGTCCTGGTCGGCCAGCTGGGCGCGGCGGGGACGGACCCGGCCTCCCTGAAGGACCTGCACCTCGGCGGGGTGATCGTCATGGGCGACGCCGTGCCGGTGGCCGCCGACGGCACCCACGACGTGACGGCGCTCGCCGGACGGCTGGACGACACCCGGGAGGCCCTGAGCGAGGGGCGGGAACACGGCGGCATCATCAGCGTGGACCAGGAGGGCGGACTGGTGGCGCGCGTCCAGGAGCCCCTGGTCGAGTGGCCCACCCCCATGAGCTACGGTGCCGCGGCCGCCGGGCAGGCGGACGCCACCCGGCTCGCCCGGGACGGCCACGCCCTGATGGCCCGGGACCTGGCGGAGCTGGGATTCACCGTGGACTTCGCGCCCAGCGTGGACGTGACCATCGGGGCCGAGGACCCCGCCATCGGCGCCCGGTCCTTCTCCGGCGACCCGCAGGTGGTCGCCGACCTCGGCGCCGCCGCCAGCGCCGGCCTGCTGGGCGCCGGAATGCTGCCGGCGCCGAAGCACTTCCCGGGCCATGGCTCCGTCACGGACGACTCGCACGTGACCGCCCCGGTCCAGGACGCCGCCGTGGCGGACCTGGACCAGCGCGACTGGCTGCCCTTCCGCGAGCTGGTCTCCGGCGGGCAGTACACGCCGATGGTCATGATGGGGCACGTCATCGTCCCGGAGCTGGAACCGGACGTGCCGTCGTCGGTGTCCGCACCCGCCTACGAGGCGCTCCGCGGGCTCGGGGCGAGCCCGGACGGCACCGGGGCCCGCTCGGAGGAGGGCTACGACGGCGTCGTGGTCACCGACGCACTCAACATGGGCGCGCTCGTGGAACGGTACGGCGCGAACGAGGCGCCCGTGCGGGCGCTCGCGGCCGGGGCCGACCTGCTGCTGATGCCCTCCTCGGTGCCGGGGGCCCGGGACGCGATCATCGAGGCGGTGGAGTCCGGCGAGGTGCCCCGGGACCGGCTCGAGGAGGCGGCACGGCGCGTGGTGACGATGCTGATGTGGCGGGACCGATTGGGCCAGGAGCTCGAGGCGGCCACGCCCGAGGAGCTCTCCGCGGTGGGGTCACCGTACGGGACCGAGGCGGACGGGACCGGGAACGACGGGACCGGGGACGACGGGACCGGGGACGACGAGGCCAGGGCAGAGGCGGCCCAGGCCTCCCGGGCGGTCTCCGCCGCGGCGGTCACGGTGGTCGAGGGCACGTGCGGCGAGGCTCTCCTCGGGGACTCGCTGCAGGTCACCGGGGGAGACGCCAGGGACCGCGCGCGCCTGACGGAGGCCGCCCGGGCCGCGGGGCTGACGGTGGGCTCGGGGCCCGTGGTGAACCTGGTGGGCACGGCCCGCGGCGCGGGGCGGGGGGACGTGGTGGTCGCCTTGGACGCGCCCTTCGGTCTGGCATCCTCCGCCGTACCGGACGAGGGGGCGCTGATCGCCCTCTACGGCCGCACTCCCGGGGCCTTCGAGGCACTCGTGGACGTGCTCACCGGCACGGCCGAGGCCCCCGGGGCGCTGCCCGTGGACGTGGGGGAGTGGCCGGCCGGGACGGGGTGCTGAGGCGGGCTGCGAACCGCCGGGCACGTCAGCGCGCCTATGATCCGCGACACATTTGTGAATAACGGCCTGTCCGAGTGATCTATTCGTCTAAGGTAAGCCTTACCAAAGCAGGATCCGAGCGGCAGTGAGGCCGTCGGACTTCCCTAGGAGAACCTACGCATGAAGATCAAGAACCGCCGCCTCGGGTTGGTTGCCCTCGTCTCGACCGCGGCGTTCGCGCTGACCGCCTGTGGAGGCGCCACGTCCGGCTCCACCGAGTCCTCCGCCCCGGCCGCTGCCTCTGCCTCGGCGTCCTCGTCGACCTCGGCCGAGGCCGGTCCGCAGGAGGTCACCGACATGGCCGGTGACACGGTGACGGTCCAGATGCCCGCCGAGAGCATCGTGGCCACGGACAACCGGATCTTCCGCACGCTGGACGACTGGGGCGTCGAGCTCGCCGCCGGCCCCCTGCCGCTGATGGACAAGGAGATCGTCTCCTACCCCACCACCGAGGGCGTCATCGACCTGGGCAGCCACCGCGAGCCCAACATGGAGGGCTTCGTCGAGGCCCAGCCCGACCTCGTCCTGAACGGCCAGCGCTTCAGCGACCTCAAGGGTGACATCGCCGGGCTGATCCCCGAGGACGCCGCCCTGGTGGACACCAACGTCACGGAGGGCAAGCCGCTCGACGAGGAGCTGCGCCGCCTGACCACCCTGCTCGGCGACGTCTTCGGCCAGCAGGCCGAGGCCGAGACCCTCATCTCCGACTTCGACGCCTCCATCGAGCGCGCCAAGGAGGCCTACCCCGCCGAGGAGACCGTCGTGGGGCTGATCGCCTCCGGCGGCGACCTGTCCTACGCCGCCCCCTCCACCGGCCGCGCCATCGGCCCGGTGTTCGACATGCTCGACCTCAAGCCCGCCCTGGACCGCGAGGGCTCCACCAACCACCAGGGTGACGACATCTCGGTCGAGGCCATTGCCGAGGCCAACCCGGACTGGCTGATCGTCATGGACCGCGACGCCGCCACCGCCGGTCGCAACGGCGAGGAGTTCACCCCGGCCGCCGAGCTGATCGAGGGCTCCGAGGCGCTCAAGGACGTGACCGCCGTCAAGGAGGGCAACATCGTCTACATGCCCGAGAACTTCTACGTGGTCGAGGACATCCAGAACTACACCACCTTCCTCACCGACCTCGCGGACGCCTTCGAGGGCAAGTAACCATCGCGTGGTGACCGGTCCCACCGGCCCGAGCGCCCCGCGGTGATCGCGAGGGGCGCCCTGTGGTGGGACCTCACCCGCAGCACGGCCCGGATGCGGCCGGCAGGGTTCACCCTGCCGGATCGACGCATCCGGGCTGTGCCACGATCTGGGGACCCCGGTCTGCACCGGGCCCCGTGGACAGGACGAACCGTGACCACTGCCTACGAGCATCCGGATCCCGAGGCGCAACCGGCGCCCCTGGGGGCGGGCTACCAGACCGCCAACCCCGGGGGGACCGAGGGGCTGCCCGAGGAGGGCGCCCGTCCTCTGGACGGCCGCTGGCGTACCGCCTGGCCCCTGCTGGCCGGCATCGTCCTGACGCTGGGGCTGGTCCTGGTCTCCCTGTTCGTGGGGGTCTACGACATCACCACCGCGGACGGGGGGTGGGAGATGTTCTTCATCACGCGCGTGCCCCGGACCATCGCCCTGGTCCTGGCCGGCGCCGCGATGGCCATGTCCGGGCTCGTCATGCAGCTCATGACCCAGAACCGTTTCGTGGAGCCCACCACCACCGGCACCACCGAGTGGGCCGGGCTGGGGCTGCTGCTGACGATGATCGTGATCCCCAACGCGACCATCATGGACCGGATGGTCGGCGCCATCCTGTTCTCGTTCGTCGGCACGGTGGTCTTCTTCCTCTTCCTGCAGCGGGTGACGCTGAAGTCCTCGCTGATCGTGCCGATCATCGGCATCATGCTGGGCGCCGTCGTGGGCGCCCTGTCCACCTACGTGGCGCTGCAGACCGAGATGCTCCAGCAACTGGGCATCTGGTTCGCCGGCAGCTTCACCGGCGTGGTGCGGGGCCGGTACGAGCTGCTGTTCATCGTGCTGGCCGTGGCCGTGCTCGTCTTCGTCCTCGCCGACCGGTTCACGGTCGCCGGCCTCGGCCGGGACGTCGCCACCAACGTCGGGCTCAACTACACCGCGGTGCTGCTGACCGGCGTCTCGATGATCGCGATCGTCACCGGAGTGGTCACGGTGGTGATCGGGGCCCTGCCCTTCCTGGGCCTGATCGTGCCCAACGTGGTCTCCCTGTTCCGGGGGGACAACCTGCGCACCAACCTGCCCTGGGTCTGCCTCGTGGGCATCTGGGTGGTCACCGTCTGCGACATCATCGGCCGGACCGTCATCATGCCCTTCGAGGTCCCGGTCTCCCTCATCCTCGGCGTGGTCGGCGCCGTCGTCTTCATCGGCCTGCTCGTCAGGAGGCGCAAGCATGTCTGAGCTCAGCATCCCCGCGGTCACCCCCGCCCCGTTCACCGGGTACCCGCGCCGGGGCACGACGCCGGAACTCACCGCGGCCGGTCCGGTCGCCGACCCGGTCGCGCGCGCCGGTGGGATGGGCACGGGCCGGCCGGCCGCCGTCGGGCCCGCCCGGACCACCCCGCCGGGCCGGAAGACACCGCCGGGTCGGACCACCCCGCCGGGTGGCCCCGCCCGGACCACCCCGTCCCCGCGGCACTCCGGGCCCTTCGGCTCCCGGAGGGCGAAGGTGCGCTACCTCGCCCTGGTGGGCGGGCTCGTGGTGGCCGCCGCCCTGTTCACGCTCGGCAACCTGGCCTATGACAACCCGATGGAGTTCGGCTCCCGGGGCTTCTGGCTGATCGCGCAGATGCGGGTGGAGAGCATCGTGGTGATGCTCGTGGTGGCCGCGTGCCAGGCGTTCGCCACCGTGAGTTTCCAGACGGCCACCAACAACCGCATCATCACCCCGTCGATCATGGGCTTCGAGTCGCTGTTCGTCCTGGTGCAGACGGCCGCCGTGTTCTTCTTCGGCGTGGCCGGCGTGACCATGGTGGTCGGCGTGGGGCAGTTCTTCCTGCAGGCCGGACTGATGGTGGCCTTCGCGGTGCTGCTCTACAGCTGGCTGCTGTCCGGGCGCTTCGGGAACATGCACATCATGCTCCTGGTCGGCGTGGTCCTCGGCGGCGGCATGGGCGCCCTGTCCACCTTCATGCAGCGCGTGCTGGACCCCAACGAGTTCGACGTGCTGACCGCCCGGTTGTTCGGCAACATCTCCAACGCCCAGGGCGAGTACCTGCCCTATGCGATCCCGATCGTGCTGGTGTGCGCCGGGCTGCTCTGGAGCCGGGCGCACCGGCTGAACGTCCTGGCGCTGGGCAGGGACGCCACGAACAACCTGGGCCTGAACCACCGGCGCGAGACGATGATCGTGCTGACGCTGGTCTCGATCCTCATGGCCATGACCACCTCGCTGGTGGGCCCCATGACCTTCCTGGGGTTCCTCGTGGCCACGCTGGCCTACCAGTTCACGGACACCTACGACCACCGGCTGGTCCTGCCCGTGTCCTTCCTCATCGGCTACACCGTGCTCTCCGGGGCCTACTTCGTGCTGCGGAACATCTTCTACGCGGCCGGTGCCGTGACCATCATCATCGAACTCGTCGGGGGACTCGTGTTCCTCATCGTCATCCTCAGGAAGGGCCGGTTGTGATCACCCTCGAAGGCGTCACGAAGCACTACGGCGAGGAGGCCACGATCGGGCCGATCTCGGTCGAGCTCCCGGCGGGGGGCATCACGGCCCTCGTGGGTCCCAACGGGGCCGGCAAGTCCACCATCCTCACCATGATCGGCCGGCTGCTGCAGGTGGACGAGGGGCGGATCGAGGTGGCCGGCCAGGACATCATCAACACCCCGTCCAAGGCCGTGGCCAGGATCCTGTCCATCCTCCGCCAGGAGAACCACTTCATCACCCGGCTGACCGTGCGCCAGCTCGTGGGCTTCGGACGGTTCCCGTACTCCAAGGGGCGGCTGACGCAGGAGGACGAGCACCACATCTCCGAGGCCATCGACTTCCTGAACCTCGGACCGCTGGAGAACCGCTACCTCGACCAGCTCTCCGGTGGCCAGCGCCAGCGCGCCTACGTGGCCATGGTGCTGGCCCAGAACACCGACTACGTGCTGCTGGACGAGCCGCTGAACAACCTGGACATGCAGCACTCCGTGCAGATGATGAAGCAGCTGCGGCGGGCCGCGGACGAGCTGGGCCGCACCGTGGTGATCGTGCTGCACGACATCAACTTCGCCGCCCGCTACGCCGACTGGATCCTGGCGCTCAACGACGGCCAGGTCACCGAGTTCGGCCCGCCCGCGGAGATCATCACC
>NZ_DAOMPX010000079.1:0-7156 GCF_035445025.1 Citricoccus sp.
GCGTCCTTCAGGCCCCGCGTCATCCGGCCGGCGACGAGGCCAATGCCGGCGGCGATGGCCAGGAACGTCCCGGGCCGGCGGGCCGCGAACCGGCGCACGTCGTCGAGCAGGTCCATCGGCTCCCGGGACTCCAGGTGGTGGGTGACCCGGCGGGCCCGGTCGGAGAGCATCGCCACGGCCTGGTTGACCAGGTCGGACTCGGGCCTCTCCCCGCGGGAGATGCGCTCGAGGTCCTCGGAGATCCCGCGCGACTGGACGGCCAGCCGGTCCTTCTGCGTGGACAGCTGCGAGGTGGCCTCCTGTTTGGCCGACTCGGCCAGGCTCCTGGCCTGGCCCACCGCTTCGTCCTTGACGTGCCGCGCCTCGTCCCTGGCCGTGCCGGCCACGTCACGGGCGGCGCCCTGGGCCTCGGCGCCGAGGCGCCCGGCCTCCTGCCTCGCCGTCTCCTTGGTGCCCCCCTCGGAGGTCGTCGGATAATCCGGGTTCAGCGTCATGGAATTTCCTTCCCGTTCACGGCCGACGTCCTGGATGTGGACGGGCCCTGTGGGCGCGACTGTAGCCCGGGATCCCCCGGGCGTGGGTACCCCTCATCGGCTGCCGGACGCCCGGGGGCGCTCAGTCCCCCAGCGCGTCCAGCAGCTCGGCCACCGTCGCCTCGGACAGGGCACCGCGCATCAGGGCGCGCACCGCCGTCGCCCGCGCCATGGCCCGGTACGCCTGCCCGACGTCGGCCGGGACGCCCTCGGCGCCCAGCACCTCCAGGTGCCGCCGCACGGTACCCACGTCCCCGCGGGCCACCGGCCCGGTCAGGGCACCGTCCCCGTTGGCGAGGGCGTTCTCCAGGGAGGCGTGCATGAGCGGCGAGAGCATCCGGTCGGTCTGCTCCACGCCGATCGAGGCCAGCAGCTGGGCGGACTGGGCGGTGAGGGTGACGAGGTGGTTCGAGGCGTGCGCCAGCGCCGCGTGGTAGGTGCCGCGGTCCGCCTCGGCGATGACCGCGGGCTCCCCGCCCATCTCCACGACGAGCGCCTGGGCGACCGGCAGCACGATGGCGTCCGCCGTGACCCCGAACATGCAGTCCGCCAGCCGGGCGATGTCCAGGCTCAGGCCGGTGAAGGACATCGCCGGGTGGATGGCCAGCGGGATCGCCCCGGCGGCGCGCACCGGATCGAGCACGGACACCCCATGCCGTCCGGAGGTGTGGACCACCAGGTGGCCGGTCTGGAAGTGCCCGGCGTCAGCGAGCCCGGAGATCAGCTCCGGCAGCACGTCGTCCGGGACGGCGAACAGCACCAGCTCGGACCGGCGCAGGATCTCCGGGATCTCGAGTACGGGCACCTCGGGCAGCAGGGACTCCGCACGGCTCCGGGAGGCCTCGGAGACCGCGTGCACCCCCGTGACGGCGTGGCCGGCATTGCGCAGGGCGGCCCCGAGCACGGCACCGACCTTGCCGGCGCCGATGATCCCGATCCCCAGCCGGCCCGGACGGCCCGCGGGCGCCCCGCTGAACGGCGAGGTCATTCGACGACCTGCCGGGTGCGCTGTTCGAACCGGGCCAGCTCGTCCGGCCGCATCCACTCGTTCCGGTCCCGCAGCCGGCGGGCCTGCGCGGCGACCTCACGTTCTGCGCGGAACAGTTCCATGGCCACGGCCGCGTCCAGCTGGTCCACCCTCGGGCTGATCGGGCCGGGTGGGATGTGGAACGTCACGGTGGCCGCTCCGCGCCAGCGTTCGACCGGTCCCTGGAGCAACTGCAGCGACTGGATGCGCTCGTGGGGCAGCAGGACCAGTTCGCGGTTGAGCCGTCCCGAGCGGATCATCAGCAGGGACCGCGTGGAACGGAAGCCGTGCCGGCGCCAGACCAGGGGGGAGAACCAGCGCATCCGCGGGGTGGTGGTCACGAAACCGTGGTCAGCCCCGGAACCGTCGAGGGCCGCGTGCACCAGCTCCCGGGCCTCCTCGACCGTCCCCACCCCGGGATCCGGTGCCACCACCGTGAGGACGCGCAGCACGTCGTCGAAGGTGCCCACCGGCAGCAGCCTGGACTTCCCGGTGGTGCCGTCGGGGGACTCCCCGTACCCGGCCACCGTCACGGCCATCCGGTACCAGCCGAACAGCCTCCAGAGCAGGGGGCGGCTCACCTTCACGGCCTGGATCCGGCCCGGGGGCACGGTCTGCGAGGTGGTGTCCAGCAGGCCGTAGCGCAGGCGCAGGCCGTCCGGGATCGAGGCGACGGTGAAGTTCCACCCACCGTTGACGGAGGACCAGATGCTGCTGCCGACGCCGAACAGGATGCCGAGCAGCGCCGGCACGCTCAGGGCTGAGCCCACCTCGGCGAAGAACTCCTGCGCCACGCTCTCGGGCATCCACCAGCGGATCGCCAGCAGGCCGGCCCCGTAGAGGATCCCGAAGACCAGCACGGCCGAGACGAGACCGGATCCGGTCAGCGTCGCACCGATCAGCCGGCCGGGCGGCACCCGCAGCATGACCCGTTCGGTCTCCTCCTCGTAGTCGTAGCCGATGCCGGACGCGACCACGGGACCAGGCCTGCCTGACGGGTGCGACCCCGCAGACGGTGCTGACGGCCGTGCCGGGGGTGACGGTATCGCCGGGTCCGCGGCGTCGGGGACGAGGCCCGGTCCCTCATCCGCCGGGGCCTCCGCGGCCTCGACCGGGTCCTGTCCGGACTGGATCCCGGCGGCCCGGCGCATGATCTCCTGGCGCAGCATCCGGGCCTCATCCATCCGCAGGAAGGACAGGCTCATCGCCGAGTCACCGCCGTCGGCCGTCTCGAACTTCAGCTCCGCCAGCCCGGCGATCCGCGCCAGCAGGGGCTGCTTGATGTCCACCGCCTGGACCCGGTCCAGCCGGGCGTGGCGGTGCTGCCGGAACACGACGCCGGACCGGACCTCGACCTTGTCCGCGCCCATGCGGTACCGGGTGAACCGCCAGGACAGGAAGAACCCGCCGAGGATGAGCAGGAAGACTCCCCCGACGATCGCCGCCCCTAGTCCGAGGGCACCGGTGTTCGCGAACAGGGCACCGGTGGTGGCCGCCCGGTAGATGTCCTCGAAGGCGTTCTGACCGATGATGAAGAGCACGGCGACGAGCGCGACCCAGCCCCGCACCAGGGGACTGACGGGATGGACCCGGTGCCAGTCGCCGTCGACGGCCGCGGGCCGCGGCGTCACAGCCCCGCCAATCTCGCCTGGCCGCGGGCCATCAGCTCCTCGCGCAGGCGGTCGCTCTCGGTGGGCTCGATGCCGTCGATGCTGGCGTCGGTGCTGCCCGAGGCCGTCTTGATGGTCAGCGTCCGGATCCCGAAGCGGCGCTGCAACGGGCCCTCGTTCACGTCCAGGTACTGCAACCGGCCGTAGGGCACGGCGGTGATCTGGCGGGAGATGATCCCCGAGCGCAACAGCAGTTCGTCGTCCTGCTCGGAGTAGCCCAGGGCCCGGACCCGGCGTGGCACCAGGGCCAGGTCGATGACGGCCCAGAGCAGCATCACCGCGGGCAGCAGCCAGGCCAGCCAGCCCGGGTAGCCCTCCCAGACGCCGCCCAGGCGCAGCACGAGGGGAACGGAGACGATGGCCAGCCACACCACCCAGCCGATGGTCTTGCTGATCAGCCTGACCGGGACGAGCCGCGGGGACACCGCGGTCCACTCCACCCCGGCCGCCTCGATGGGGGCCAGGCCGCGGCCGTCACCGGCCGGGGCGCGGCGGTCGGCGGCCGGGGACGCCACAGCGGCCGGACCCTCACCGCCGGGCCGGACCGGGCCGGGAACGGCCCGGTCCGGCACCTCGGCCGTAGACGGGTCCGGTGCCACGTTCGGGTCCATTGATCTCCTTGTCCGGGCCACCGTTCGCGGACGGCCCGTCTGCTCCGTCCTCAGGGGGGAGGCGGCAGAACTGCTCCACCACGAATCCCACGATAACCAGTACCAACCCGCCGATGATCATCAGCAGGGCGTCGTTGACGGTGGGCGTGCCGAATCCGGTGGCCGAGACCAGGTGCACCAGCACCCCGGCGTGCCAACCGGCGATCAGCGCTCCCGCATACGCCCCGGCCTGGGCCAGCACCAGGGTCCGGGCCGAGGCCACGGGATTCATCCGGGCGGCCGGCGGGCGCTTCTTGTCCCGCTGCACGCGGATCCCCAGCGCCAGCACCAGCACCGCCACCGCGGTCACGGTGATCGCCGATGACGCGGCCAGCACCGGCGAGACCAGCCCCGCGCCGGCGGCAACCAGCGCGGACAGCCAGCCCACCACGGCGGTCCCGGCGAAGACCAGCAGCAGCCACAGCGGACGGATGGAGGTCACGGCGTCGGCGCCCCCGTCCCGGTCTCCTGCGCACCGGGCAGCCGGCGGACCGTGCCGGCGTCGGCGGCCCGCGCCGCGAGCCCGGCCACGCTCACGCCGCCGAGGGTCGCCTGCGGATCGAGCCAGGACCACGGCGCGAGCACGAACGCCCGCTCGTGGGCCCGGGGGTGGGGCAGGGTCAGTTCCGGGTGATCCGAGGAGAGGCCGGCGTAGGTGATGACGTCCACGTCCAGGGTGCGCGGCCCCCAGCGCACCTCACGGGTGCGGTGATGGGCCTGCTCCACCGCCTGGCAGGCGGCGAGCAGCTGCCGCGGGGTCAGGGTCGTCTCCACGGACAGCACCAGGTTCAGGTAGTCCGGCTGGCCGGCCGGTCCCCCGACGGCGGCGGTCACCGCGACCGGCGAGACACCGGTCAGCTCGATGCCCGCGTGCTCCGCCAGCTCCCGCACCGCGGCCTGCAGGGTGGCCGCTGGGTCACCGAGGTTGGCGCCGAGGGCCAGGACGGCCGGGACGGGCGCCGCGGGGACGCGGTCCAGGGGATCCGCGGCCGGCTCACCCGGTTCCGGCAGGCTCATGCCCGGCTCCGGTGCACCGTGACCGCGACGTCGGCGAAGTCGGCCTCGATCGGCGCCCCCGGCTTGTGCACGGTCACCTCGACGGCGGCGGCCACCGGCTGCGCGTCCAGGACGGACTGGGCGATCCGCTCCGCGACGGTCTCGATGAGGTCGAACGGCTCGCCGGTGACCACGGTGAGGACGGCGTCCGCGACCTCGGCGTAGTTGACGGTGAGGGCCAGGTCGTCCGTGGCGGCGGCCGGGGCGGCGTCGAGGTGCACGACGACGTCGGTGATGAACTCCTGCCCGTCGCGCTTCTCCGCGGGGAACACCCCGTGGAAGCCGCGGGCCCGCAGGCCGGTCAGCGCGATGCGGTCCGGCACGGCGGTCACGCCCCCGGGTGGCGCCGGGACGGGACCGCGGCGGGACCGGCCCAGGCCTGGGCGGTCTTCACGGCGTGCAGGGAGGACTCCACGTCGTGCACGCGCACCCCCCACACGCCGTGCGAGGCCGACAGCGCCGAGACGGCGGCGGTGGCGTGGTCGCGGGCCGTGGCGACCGGTTCGGCCCCGGAGTCCGTGGCCAGCAGCGTGCCCAGGAAGCGCTTGCGCGAGGCGGCCACCAGCACGGGCAGGCCCAGGGCCATCAGCCGGGGCAGGCCCCGCAGCAGCTCCCAGTTCTGCTCCCCGGACTTGGCGAAGCCCAGGCCGGGGTCCAGGATGAGCTGCTCGGGCTTCACCCCGGCGGCCAGGAAGGTGTCCTTGAGCCGGGTCAGTTCCTGGATGACCTCCTCGACCACGTCGTCGTAGACGGCCAGGGAGTCCATCGTCTGGGCGTTGCCGCGATTGTGCATCAGGATGTAGGGGGCGCCGGTCCGGGCGATCAGCTCGGGCATGTCCGGCTCGTGGTTGAGCCCCGAGACGTCGTTGATGATGACGTCGCCCAGCTTCAGGGCCGCCTCCGCGGTGGCGGTGTGCATGGTGTCCACCGAGACCACGGCACCGGCCTTGAGCAGTGCCTCGATGACCGGCAGCACGCGGTTCTGCTCGGTGAGCGGGTCGATGGGCTCCGCACCGGGCCGGGTGGACTCCCCGCCGACGTCGATCAGGTCCGCACCCGAGTAGTGCAGGCGCAGGCCCTGTTCGATGGCGGTCTCCGTGTCCAGGTAGTCGCCGCCGTCCGAGAACGAGTTGTGGGTGACGTTCAGGATGCCCATCACCAGGGTGCGGTCCGTGGGCAGGTCCGCCAGTCGCCGCCGCCGCACCTTCCGGATGACGGTGAGTGGTCCGGTGGCCGGCCCCGTCCCTGCCTGTGCTGCCATCGAGTCCATCGGTGGTCCTTTCGTCTGCGGTCGGTCCGGGCGTGGCCGGGTGTCCCGGGCGGTCGGGCAGGCCTCGTCCGGGACGAGTGCCGCACGGCCGTCCGTTCCAGGGGTCAGCCGTGGAGGATCAGGCTCATCGCCTCGGCCCGGGTGGAGGCGTCGCGCAGTTGTCCGCGCACCGCCGAGGTCACGGTCTTGGCACCGGGCTTGCGCACGCCGCGCATGGACATGCACAGGTGCTCGGCCTCCACCACCACGATCGCCCCGCGCGGGTGCAGGTGCGTCATGAGCGCCTCGACGACCTGGGTGGTCAGCCGCTCCTGGACCTGGGGGCGCCGGGCGTAGATCTCGACCAGCCGGGCCAGCTTGCTCAGTCCGGTGACGCGGCCCTCCAGCGAGGGGATGTAGCCGATGTGCACGGTGCCGTGGAAGGGCACGAGGTGGTGCTCGCAGGTGGAGTAGAACGAGATGTCCTTCACCAGCACGAGCTCCTCGTGGGAGATGTCGAAGGTGGTGCCCAGGACCTCGGCCGGGTCCTGCTGGAGCCCGGCGAAGAACTCCGCGTAGGCCTTGGCCACCCGCGACGGGGTGTCCTGCAGGCCCTCGCGGTCCGGGTCCTCGCCGACGGCCTCGAGGATCTCGCGCACCGCGGCCCGGATGCGCGGCTGGTCCACGCCGACCGGGGGCAGTTCCGCCTCGGGGTCTGCCGCCAGCACGTCCACGTCAGTGGGTGGTTGGCTCACCGTCTCGGGTGCGCGTTCAGGGGAAGTGTCCACGGTCCCGATCCTAGCGGTGGGGCCCGGCGGGCACGTCCGTGGGTCCGGCCCCCGGACCACCGCCGGAACCACCGGGGCTCTCCCCGGGGAGCTGGCTGCCCGGCGTCGGGTCCACGGTGGGGGTCAGGGAGTCGGACGTCGACTCCGGGTCGACGGGGCCGGCGTCGTGCCCGTTCTTCGCGG
>NZ_DAOMPX010000080.1:0-7140 GCF_035445025.1 Citricoccus sp.
GTGGCCGGGGTCGTCGACCCGCCGATGCCGGACGGGCACCGGCCGGTCGTCGTCGTGACCCTGCCGGGGTCGCGCCGGGCGGCCGAGCAGGCCGTTCCACTGCTCGCCCCGCTGCTGCCCCACCTGGTGGACCAGCTCGACGGAGGTGACCATGTCCGCTCCTGACCGACCCCTCGCGCCACCGGACACCGCGCCGCCGGACACCGCGCCACCGGCCGTCGTCACGGACCGCCCCCTGGACGCGGCGGCGCTGGAGGCCTCGGTGGTGAACGCCCGGTGCGGTGCGGCACTGACCTTCACCGGGATCGTCCGCGACCACGACCCGGAGGCCGAGGGCACCGTCACCTCCCTGGACTACAGCTCCCACCCGGACGCCGAGCGGATCCTGCGCGAGATCCTCGCCAGCCACGCCCGGGGGCCGCAGGACCCGGCCGGCGAGGTCCGGATCGCCGCGGCGCACCGGACCGGCCACCTCGACGTCGGGGACCTCGCCCTGGTGGTCGCGGTCGCCTCCGCCCACCGCGCGGAGGCCTTCGAGACCTGCCGCGCCGTGGTCGAGGACATCAAGGCCGAGGTGCCCATCTGGAAGCGCCAGCACACCGCGTCCGGGGACGCTCACTGGGTGGGGCTGCCGTGACCGGGGTGCCCGTCGTCCTGACCACCCGCACCGTCACCGCGCCGGGCGCCGCACCGGCCGGGACGTCCGCTGCGGGCCAGGACCCCGCGGGCGGCCCCGAGGCGGTCCGGCTGCTGCCCACGCGCGGGGAGCTGGCCGACGTCGTGCGCCGGACGCAGACCGGCGGCGGGCACCTGGCGGGCGCCCTCACGGACGGGTTCGGAAGGGCCCACCGGGACCTGCGGGTCTCGCTGACGGACAAGTGCTCACTGCGCTGCACCTACTGCATGCCGGAGGACGCCGGGCCGTTCACGCCGAAGGACGAGCTGCTGGACGCCGGACAGATCGAGCGGCTGGTCCGTGTCGCCGTGACCCACGGCATCACCGGGGTGCGGCTGACCGGCGGGGAGCCGCTGCTGCGGGCGGACCTGGAGGACATCGTGGCCCGGCTGGCCGCGATCGCGCTGCCGGACGGCGGCACCCTGCCGATCGCCATGACCACCAACGGGATCTCCCTGGACCGGCGGATGCCCGCCCTGCGGTCCGCCGGGCTGACCCGCGTGAACATCTCGCTGGACACGCTGCGCCCGGACCGGTTCCGGGACCTGACCCGCCGCGACCGGCACGCCGACGTCCTCGCAGGCATCGCCGCGGCGCGGGACTCGGGCTTGCGCCCGCTCAAGCTCAACGCGGTGGCCATGCGCGGGGTCAATGATGACGAACTGGCCGACCTGGTGGCCTTCGCGGTGTCCCAGGACGCTCAGATGCGCTTCATCGAGCAGATGCCGCTGGATGCCGGGCACACCTGGCGCCGGGACCACCTGGTCTCCGGCGAGGAGATCCTCGAGCGGCTGGCGGAGCGGTTCGAACTGGCGGAGGTGCCCGGCCGCGGTTCCTCGCCCGCGGCGCTGTACACCGTGGACGGCGGGCCCCACACCGTGGGCGTGATCGCCTCGGTCTCGGCACCGTTCTGCGGGGACTGCGACCGGCTGCGGTTCACGGCCGACGGGCAGCTGCGCAACTGCCTGTTCGCCCGCGAGGAGACCGACCTGCGCACACTGCTGCGCGAGGGCGCCACCGACGCCGAGCTCGCCGCGGCCATGCACGTGTCCGTGGCGGCCAAGAAGGCCGGGCACGGGATCGACGACCCCGGGTTCGTCCAGCCCGGCCGCGGGATGAACGCGATCGGTGGTTGAGCGGACAGGCCGAGGGGCGGCCCCACGACCGGTGGCGGCGGTGACTACCGCAGGGTAACTTCGTGGGCGGGACGAATCAGAGCCGACCGAAGAGGGAGCAGTCGATGGCCGGGAACCTGCACGAGGCCAGGGGGTACCGCCTGCGCGGCGCTCGCGTGCTCATCACCGGCGGCGGGTCCGGCCTGGGCCGCCTCATGGCCGTGGAGGCCGCCCGCCGCGGCGCGGAGGTGATCGTGTGGGACCTCTCGGCGCAGGCCGGTGCGGCCACCGTGGAACAGGTCCGTGCGGCCGGTGGCACAGCCCGGTCCTGCGTGGTCGACGTGACCGACCGCGAGGCCGTCCGCCGGGCCGCGGGACAGGCCGGGGCGGTGGACGTGGTGGTCAACAACGCCGGCGTGGTCTCGGGCGCCCGGCTGCTGGACCTCCCGGACGAGGCCATCGAGCGGACCATGCAGGTCAACGTCCTGGCCCTGTACTGGGTCACCCGGGCGTTCCTCGCAGGGATGATCGAGCGCGGGCACGGCAGCGTCGTCACCATCGCGAGCGCCGCGGGCCTGGTGGGCGTGGCCCGGCAGGCGGACTACTCCGCGTCCAAGTGGGCGGCGGTCGGCTTCATGGAGTCCCTGCGCAACGAGCTGCGCGCCGACGGGCACCGCATCAACACCCTCACCGTCTGCCCGTTCTACATCGACACCGGCATGTTCGCCGGCGTGCAGACCCGGTTCCCGAGGCTGCTGCCGATCCTGGACCCGGACGAGGTGACCGAGGCGGTGGTCGACGCCATCGAATCCGGTCGGCAGCAGCTCGTCCTGCCCCCGCTCGTGCGCTCCCTGCCCGCCCTGCGCGCGCTGCCGACGCGCTTCTTCGACCGGGTCATGGACGCCCTCGGCGTGAACCGGACCATGGATCACTTCACCGGCCGGCAGGACGGGGCCCGCGCGGCCGTGCCGGGGTCCGGACCCGACGGGTCCCCGGCGCCCTCCTGAGTCAGCCCCCGGCGAAGGGCGGCAGCACGTCCACCAGGGAGTCCTCGCGGACCGGGTGGCCGTCATCCACGGCGCGGACCCCGTCCACCAGCAGGGAGCACCGGGCGATGACCCGCTCGGCGCTTATGCCGTGGTCCGCGGTCAGGGCGGCACGCAGCTCGCCCGCCGTGACCGCGTCCAGCCGGAGTTCGGAGGCGCCGAGGATGTCCGCGGCCCCGGCGAACAGGCGCACGCGGGCCATCAGCGCGCCCCCGCCGGGCCGGCGTCGTACCGGGCGGCCAGGTCCTGGACCCGCGCGGCGAGCTCTCGAACCCGCTGCGCGGTGTCCTGGTCGGTGTCCCCCGCGGCGCCGGCTCCGGCCAGCTGGAGTCCCAGGGCCACGCCGATCAGGTAGGTGCTCATCGGGGCCCCGGGCCGCACGACGGCATTGGCCACGTCCCGGGCCGTGTCCAGCAGGGGCGAGGGGACGATCACGTCCTCGGGAAGGCCCAGCTCGGCCACGACGGCGGCCATCCAGTCCCGCAGCCCCGGCACCTCGTTGTCCCGCTCATCCGTCACGGCAGCTCCTCTCCCGGCCCGCGCACGGGCCATGTCCTCGGGGGTATCCATATCGTCCCAGAGCCCGGGGGAGCCCGCGGGCTCCGGGACCTCGAGCAGGTCGAGCGGCGCCAGCCGCTCCCGCACCCGGGTGATGCCCGGCCGGGCGGTGGCACGCAGGGCGGCCACGTCCAGCAGCGCGGTCAGGTGCTGGACGTGGCCGGTCGCGTCCACGGCCACCGCGCCGTCCCGGCCCGGCCCGAGGGCGACGTCCAGCAGGGCGCGGCAGGCCCCGGCGGGCCGCGCCAGGTCGCACGGCACCAGCAGCATCCACGAGGTGTCCACCGCGCCCAGGGCGGCCTCCAGCGCGGCCACCGGGCCGGAGCGGGGCGGGTCCTCGCGGAGGAACGTGGCGCCGGCCAGGGCCGAGGTCCCGGACGCGGTGGCTGTCGACGCGCCGGCCGGACCGGCGACCGGTGGATCGCCGACCACGACGACCCGTGTGGCCCCGGCTGCCCGCACGGCCGCAGCGGTGCGCTCGAGGAGTGTGAGCCCGTCGAACACCAGGGAGGCCTTGTCCCGGCCCATGCGCCGGGAGGCGCCCCCGGAGAGGATGACCGCCGTCAGGTCGCTCATCTCACGCGCGGTCTCCGCGCCGCCAGGTCCCTGAGCGGCCGCCGGTCTTCTCCAGCAACCGGATCCCGGTCAGCTCGACCGAGCGGTCCAGGCCCTTGACCATGTCCACCATGGCCAACCCGGCCACGGAGGCGGCGGTGAGCGCCTCCATCTCCACCCCTGTCCGGTCGGCCGTGCGGGTGGTGGCGAGGATGCGGATGCGGTCCTGGCCGACCTCGAAGTCCACGGTGGCCCCGTGCACGCCGATCACGTGCGCCAGGGGCAACAGCTCGGCGCACCGCTTGGCGGCCTGGATGCCGGCGATCCGGGCCACCGCCCAGACGTCGCCCTTGGGCACGGTGCCCCCGGTGAGCGCGGCGAGGACCTCGGGGGAGACCAGCACCGTGGCCTCCGCGGTGGCGGCGCGCACGGTGGGGGACTTCGCGGTCACGTCCACCATCCGGGCGGAACCGTCGCCGTCCAGGTGGGTGAAGCCATCGGCGCCGGAGGCCCCGGGCGAACCGGTGGCCGCGGCGGTCTCGGTGGCGGAACGGTCAGCGGGTGTCATCAGGCCTCCAGGGCTCGGTAGAGGACGGTGTCCCCGGCGGACACCTCGGTCGTGGCGGCCGGGACGCGCACCAGGCCGGTGGCCCGGGCCATGCGCCCGGCCAGGTGGGAGCCGGAGCCCCGTTCGGTCGCCTGGGCCACCCGCACCGGTTCACCGGGCGCGGAGACCACGCGGACCGGCACGAACTGCTCGCGGCGCGGCGGGGAGCGCCACCCCTCGTCCGTGGTGACGGGGTGCCAGTCCGCCAGCGGTGCCGCCCGGTCCTGCATGGCGAGCAACCCGGGCTCGACGAACACCAGGTAGCTCACCCAGGCGCTGACCGGGTTCCCGGGCAGGGACCAGACCGGCCGGCCGTCCGGCAGGAGCCCGAACCCCTGGGGCTTGCCGGGCTGCACGGCGACCCGGTCGAAGCGGACCGCACGGTCATCGACGTGGTTCAGGGGGCCCGTGGGGGTCTCCGGACCGCCGCCGGTCCCGCGCGGGGTGGGCGAAACATCCCCCGGGGAGCCGGGGACGGCAGGACGGCGCTCGAGCGGTACCCCGCCGACCGCGTCCGGGGCGAGGACGAGACGGGCGACGTCATGGGCACCCACGCTGGCCCCGCCGGTGACGATGACCGCGTCGCTGTCCGCCGCCGTGGACACCAGCAGGTCGCGCAACCGAGCCGGGTCGTCGGAGACCTGCCCCCGGTGGACCACCTCGCCACCGCTGGCGCGGACCAGGGCGGTGAGCAGGTGGGAGTTCGAGTCGGGGATCTGCCCCCGGCGCACCGGTTCGCCCGGGGCGACCAGTTCACTGCCCGTGCTCACGACCACCACGCGCGGCCGGCGCCGGACCGTCACCGCGGCGATGCCCGCGGCGGCCACCGCGGAGAGCCGGTGCGGGGCCAGTTCCTGCCCGGCGGAGGCCACCCGGTGGCCTGTCCGGACGTCGTCACCCCGAGGACGGACGTGACGGCCGGCCGCGACCGGTGCGCTCAGCTCCACGTGGTCCGGCCGGGTGGTCCCCGCGGTCGGGGCGGCCGGGTCCCATCCCACGGTGTCCTCCAGGGGCACGACGGCGTCCGCGTCCGTGGGCAGGGGGGCCCCGGTCATGATCCGGGCGGCCTGGCCCGGCGCGAGCGGCGGGTCCAGGTCGGTGCCGGCGGGCAGTTCGGCGACGACGTCCAGCCGCACGGGGGCGTCCGTGGTGGCGGAGGTGGTGTCCGCGGAGCGGACGGCGTACCCGTCCATGGCCGAGTTGTCCCAGGGCGGCAGGTCCAGGGCGGCGACGGCGTCCCGGGCCAGGGTGTGGCCGGCGGCGTCCTCGAGACCGACCGTGTCCTCCGCCAGGAGGGGGACCACGCGCAGGACGCGCGCCTGGTGGTCGGCGACCGGGATGTAGTGGAATTCAGCCACGGAACGCTCCCGGCAACCCGCCGTCGAGGTACCCGGCCACCGGCCAGCCGAGACCGGCCAGGTGCCGGGCGGCGGTGGCGCTGCGCGGGCCGGCGGCGCAGAACGGCAGCAGGGGCCGGTCCGGGGCGAGTCCGGCCAGCGGGTGGTCCGGTGGCAGGGGCGCGTCCGGACCACGGTCCAGGCGCAGCACCCGGTCCAGGGGGAGGAGCACGGCGCCGCCGGGCCCGGGGCGTTCGGCGGACTCCTCGGGACGGCGGACGTCGATCCACAGGGCCTGCGGGGGTATGTCCCCCGGGGGGATCGGTCCCGGTGCCGTCGCGGCGGCCGGCACGGCGGGGGTCGACGGGGCGCGGGTCGAGGGGACAGGGGGGCCGGCCAGCGGGATCTCGGCGGTGGTGCCGGCGAGGCCGTCCACCAGCAGCATCCGTCCCACCAGCGGCCGACCGGTGCCGAGGATGAGCTTGATCGTCTCCAGGGCCAGGAAGGAACCGGTGATCCCGACGACGGCGCCCAGCACCCCGGCCTCGGCGCAACCGGGCGAGGCGTGGGTCGCCGCGTTGTCCGGGAACACGTCGGTCAGCACCACCGGGGCCAGTCCCGAACCGGCCGGCGGGACGGACCAGAACACGGTGACCTGCGCGTTCCACTGGAACAGGGCGCCGAAGACCACGGGCAGGCCCAGGGCGAGGGCGGCGCGGTGGACGACGAACCGGGTCTGGAAGGAGTCGCTGCCGTCGATGATGACGTCGGCCGGCCCCAGCAGTTCGCGGGCATTGGCATCGGTGAGGCGCACGGCGTGGGGGACCACGGTGGTCTCGGGGGACAGGCGTGCGGCGGCCGCCACCGCCCCGTCGGTCTTCGGCGCCCCGAGGGTGTCCACCCCGTGCAGGGTCTGCCGGTTCAGGTTGCTGAGCTCCACGTGATCGTCGTCGATGACGTGTAGGGTGCCGATGCCGGCTGCGGCGAGGTACTGGATGACCGGCGAGCCCAGGCCGCCTGCACCGACCACCGCCACGGAGGCACCGGCCAGCAACTGCTGTCCGGAGTCACCGACCTGCGGCAGGGTCCGCTGGCGCAGGGTGCGTTCATACGGCTGTGCGCTGGACATGGTCCCACCCTAGTCCGGACGGGGCTGCACCGGCCTGCCCAGGGTGGGGTGGTGGTCATTCGGGGATGCCGGCGTAGGAGTGCAGGCCGGGGAAGTAGGTGTTGACGATGGTGAAGT
>NZ_DAOMPX010000081.1:0-7087 GCF_035445025.1 Citricoccus sp.
CAAGGCGCTGGCGCGGGCGGTGCGGGCGCTGACCCGGGCCACGATCCGACTGGGCCGCCTGGCCGCCCGCGACTTCGATCATCCCGCAGAGTAGGAGCCGCGATGGAGCTGCTGGACCAACTGGGCGGGGTGGGCACGCTCGCCCCCGGCGCGGCACTCGTCCTGGTGCTGGTGCTGCTGTATCGGCAACTCACATCCGGGGCGCTAGTCACCGAGTCCGTCCACAAGGAACTGCGCGCCGACCGGGACTACTGGCGCGAGGCGCACGAGATCGAGCGGCAACGGATGGATGAGATCCGGACGCAGGTGGCCGCGATACTAGAGGTCAGTACGACCACGATGCGCTACGCCGAGGCGGTGCAGCGTGTCGCCGAGAGTAGTGATAGCAAGTGACGTCGCCGGGCTGGGGAGCTGTGGGCCGATGATCCAAAGATTCTTTACGTGGCTGTGGGGGCGGGGTAACACCGAGCCGCCCATGACGGGGGCGCAGGCCGTCGAGGATGCCCGCGCCCGGCTGGTGGTGGAGCAAGTGCGCGCCGAACGTGCCGAACGGCTTGCGGAGCGCGCCCGGACCGCGAGGGCGCGCAACCACTTCGCGGACGCCCTGACCACCGCGTTGCGGGGAAAGTGATGGCACCGATGATGGTGGTGATGGACGTGGCGACCCTGGTCGCGGCCGTGGCGTGCGCCGCCGTGTCGGCGGTGTTCCTGGTCACCTACGGGGCGATCATGGACCGTCGGAGTCCGGTGGCGCAGAACGCCTTCTGGATTGTGGTCGGCGTGCTCGTCATGTCCGTGGCGGGGGTGCTCGTGCAGCTCGATCACGCCATCCCGGCCGGGGTGACCGCGACCGTTGGGTACGCCCTGATTACTGCCCTGATCGTGTGGCGGCTGGCGATTGTGGCCCGGCTGCGGCGCGACCGGGATTCATAGCGGCCTCGATGCGCCGGGCGCGTTCGGCGTCGGTGATCGTGTCCCAGTCGTCGCGGAGCACTGTGTCTCGCCATTCCTTGCGGGTCATTGCCCGATCCTGTCTCTCGGTTGATACTCTGGCCACCCCGGGCGGGATGATCCGGTTGTCGAACTCGGATTCCACGTGCTCCCCACCACGGTGGGGTTCTCCCGCCCGGGTCACTTTTCCAGGACCTTGTAGACCGCGGCCCGGGTCATGCCGACCGCGCTACCGATCTCGGTGGGCATGATGCCCGCAGCCCGGGCCTCGCGCATCAGGTCATCGCGCTTCGCCCGCCACTCCCGGGCGAGCTGTTCGTGCCGCTCGATCTCGGCGGAAGCCTCTCGCGCCTCCGCCAGGACCGGCGCTTCGTAGCGGCTCATCGGGCCACCGCCGCGGTCAGCCGGTCCATGGACTCGTAGACCGGGTCGTCGTGCTCGCCGTAGGCCACGACGTCAGTCACGGCGTCGCCGTCAATGGCCCAGTGCAGCAGGATCTGCGTGTCGGTGACGACGGTCCAGGCGCGCACGGTGTGGCCGCGGGTGGCGAGCGTCAGTTCGTTGTTGTCGCGGACCTCGACGAACTCGTCGTCGTTGGTGGCGGCGAGGATGACCTCGGCCAGCGCCTCGTTGCGCAGGAAGGCGAGCCGCTTCTTGGCGTCGTCCAGCAAGAAGCCGTCGCGGGGGTCGTTGGCGGTGACGCGGGCGATGGTGGCGGCGATCTGGGTCATTTCGGGTTCCTCTCCCTTGGTGGTAACACCATCGTACACCATGGGATACGCACGCGTCAACACGATACGACGATTAATTATCGGCCTCTGCTGGGGAGCGGGCCGCACATAAGAAAGAGAGCCCTCGCGTCGCGGGGGCTCTGTCAATTATGAGGAGCGGCCTTATGGCCTACCCGCGCCGTGCCATCATCACCCCCCGACTCGTCCTCTACGAGATACGCCTGCCGCTGCTGATCGCCGGGCTCGCCCTGGTCGTCATCGCCGGGGCCACCGTGGCCCGCACGGCCACCACCGTGGAGACTGCGCAGCCCGTGCCGGCGCGCGCCGAGCACGTGGACCGCTCCGGACCCCGCCCCACGCTCACCGCAACACCGAGCGCCGAACCCGCGCCAACGCCCGAGTTCACGCCCACCCCGACTGTCACTTCCCCCAAAGCCACGCCAAAGGCGACGGCCAAACCGACAGCCAAAGCGACACCGAAACCCACACCAAAGGCGAGCGCGACCACGCCGAAGGCCACCACGAGCACGGCGGGCGGCGGGAGTTGCCCGACCCTGCAAGGCGGCGGCACGGCGCGCACACGGGTGCTGCATCAGGCGCTCTGCGCGAGGTTCCCGCAAGTGAAGACCTACTACGGCGCTCGCAACGAGTCCGGCAGCTTCCACGGCACCGGGCAGGCGATTGACGCGATGGTGTACAGCGACCGCGCCACCGGGCAGGCCATCGCGGACTGGGCGCGGGCGAACGCGGGCACCTACGGCATCACCGAGGTGATCTGGCAGCAACGCATCTGGACCACCCAGCGCGCTAGCGAGGGCTGGCGGGTGATGGCCGATCGCGGCTCGATCACCCAGAACCACTTCGACCATTGCCATATCAGTGTTCGCTGATTAAGTCAAGGAGATCTGATGGCAAGTTTCCCGACCCCCGACCAGATCCTCAAGGCATTCCGCGATGAGGGTCTCGACGTCTACGAAATGCCGGGATGGCGGGGGCGTTGCCGCTGCTGCTCCGGCCCGCACAACCCGCACGCCAAGTCCTACATCCGCGCCTGGCGCCAGTTCAACGGCATCACCTGGCACATGACTTATGGGGCGCGGCTGTCCGGGCAGGCCGCCATCGACTACACCCAGCGCATCCTGATCGGCGGCAACGGCTCCACGCCCGGACCGCTATGCCTGGCCGGGGTGGATGCTGACGGGCGCATCCTCATGGTGTCGTCGGGCCGGGCCAATCACATCGGCTCGATCTCGCAGGCGTCACTGAACGCGATGCGCGCCGCGAGCTTCTCGACCCACGGCAACCACAACCTGCGCGGATCCGGCGTGGACGGCAACGCTCACACGCTCGGCTTCGAGGGGCTCGGCTCCGGCTCGCCCAATGCCGCGCAGTGGGAGGCCATGGTCAAGGCCTCGGTGGCGCTGTGCCGGCTGAAGGGCTGGACCGGTCAAGAGGTTCACGGGCACGGCGAGGCATCCAGCCAGCGCTCATTCACCGATCCCGGCTGTGACATGGGCGCGGTGCGCCGCGAGGTCATGGCCCGGCTCCGCAAGTCACCCCCCACCACCGCCAAGCCATCCACGCCACCCGCAACCCCTAAGGAGCCCGCAATGGCCACCTATTTCCGCACCTGCGATGTCAACTCGGACGGCGCGACCTATGCTCGTGCCATGCCGGAGATTTTCCCGGACAGCCCGGATGTGCACTATCAGACGGTCTGCTACATCGACGCCCCCGAGGGCACCAGCGTCACGGCCCGGCTGGTGGAGTACCGGCATGGTCAGGGTGATCAGTCCTGGCATCGGCATCCGGAGGTCACGTTCAACGCGGTCGCCGGTCAGCCCACGATCGGCCAGCTCGTCCACAACGGGCGCACCGAGCAGGGTGGCGTGCAGGTGTGGGTGGACATCAAAACCGACAAGCCCGACCCCGTGCACGTCCGCGCCTACACCCACACCGTGGAGGCCTGATCATGCGCTCCGTCACCCGCGAGCAGCTGTATGCCGCCGTCGTCCCGATCGTCGCACTACTGGTCGGCCTGGGCGTGCTGACCGACGAGCAGGGGGTCGCGGTTACTGGTCTGGCCGGTGCCGTGCTCACCCTGATCTACGCCGTCGTGATGGCGGTGCACACGAAGGCACCGATCGGCCGGACCGCGATCTATGGCGTGCTGGCCGCGATCGTGGCCGCGCTGGCCGTGTGGGGGTTCGTCACCGAGTCCACGGGTGAGCTGATTCTGGCCGCGGCCATGGGTGTGGTGGGCGTGCTTGTGGCCGAGTCCAACACCAAGCCGGAGCTGGGCCACGACGGCATCCCCGACATTCCCCACCGGGACGTGTGATGACCCAGCCGGTTGAGGTTGGGCAGGGTCTGCAATCGCTCACCGTGCACCTGACCAGGGGCGAGCCCGCCCGGGTCGTCATCCCCACCCATGCCGACCTGGTCGCCCCGATCGTGGAATGGTCCCGGGACGGCCAAACCTGGGATGGCGTGGCGCACACACTCACCCGCGTCGGGTCGGACGCCGAGAGCCGCAACCTGTGGGCGGTCACCTTGACCGCCGAACAGGTCGAGGCGCTGCACGACGGCCAGAAGGTCCGCGCCGCGCGTGTGGCCGAAACCACCCCACGGCTGCTGCTGTGGGCCGGGGATGTTGTCTGGGGGTCCGGCTGGGCGGGCGTCAAGGTCGCCGGCGGCACCCTGGTCGCGGTGGGTGTGCCCGTGGGCGCGGCGGCTTCGTTCGTCGAGGATCCGCCCGGCTCCGGGCTGTACGCACAGGAGGGCTAATGGCCGCCACCTATCCGCAGGTTGATTCCGCCACGGGCCGGATTCTGCACGAGCCCACGCATGAGCTGTACCAGGGCGTGAAGTCCGTCAACGGGCAGACGCCCGACACGGACGGCGCGGTCGAGATCGACACCGCGTCCTGGGTCGAGGATCCGCCCGGCTCCGGGCTCTACCGAATCGAGGCATGATGGCAGCAATCCCCAGTGACCGGCGCGTGGTCACCACCGACACGGAGGGCAACCTGTCCGCCTTCGTGCTGGACAAGCTCCCGGCTGGATCTGGGGGCGGCGAAACCGGCGACAAGGGCCCCACGGGAGATAAAGGCCCGACCGGCGATCCTGGTCCGGACGGTAACCCCGGCCCCGATGGTGATAAGGGGCCTGATGGTGACAAGGGACCTACGGGCGATAAGGGGCCATCCGGTGATCCTGGGCCGGGTGGTGGCGGCCCAACACTGGTGCAGGTCGGCACCCTGACCCTGCCCGGCAGTCCAGCCGTGGGTGAGAGTGTGACCGTTCTGGCTGACCCGTCCACCGTGTTTCCTGCCGCAACATGGGATGAGGGCGGGGTGCCCGAACTCGCATCGGGGCGCCTGCTGGTGTCGCTGGTGTGGTCTGGCGATGATTGGGTGGGCACGTATGGTCTGCCCGTGGCGGCTGCGCCTGCCGCGCCAGACGTGACCGCACCCACGCCGGGCACGCTGGCAGCCAGTGCTATCACGCACACGGGGTTCACGCTGGCCGTGTCTGGCGCGTCGGACGAGACGGCGCTGCACGCGAGCCCGTACAGGTTCTCCACCGACAACGGCGTCAGCTACAGCGCGTGGCAGGCTGGGGCGTCGTTCCCGGTGTCCGGGTTGACTGCGGAGACCGCCTATGACTGCCAGCACCAGGTCCGGGATGCGGCCGGGAATGCGGCTACGGGTGTGGCTGTTCCGGTGACGACCGACGAGGCGCCGGACACGATCGACATCGCCGCCATTCCCGATCTGGTCGGATGGTGGGACGCTTCCGACGCGGCGACGCTGACGATGGACGGGGCGTCGGTGACCCAGTGGGCCGACAAGTCCGTCACGGCGGCACTGCCGACCGACGCCTCCCCGGGCGGCGTCACCGTGTCCACGCTGGGCGGTCAGCCCGCCGTGCAGTTCGCAGCAGCATCGTCCCTGAATGCGATCTGGGGGAGTCCAATCGGCAAGGCGCCGCTGTCGGTGTTCGTCGCGGTCCGGATGCCAACCGCCTCGACCTTCGCCTACCACACCTCGGTGGGCAGGCTGCGGATCGGTGTGGGCTCCGGAGCGTGGCGGGCCTATCACGGCCAGACCACCGACATGATTGACTTCGGCACCCCTGACACAGTCGCGCATGTGGTGTCGAGCTGCACCGCCGGATCGTTGTTTGATCTGCGCGTGGACGATGCGGTCGCGCCGGTCACCCCGGCCTGGGGCACCATAGCGCCGACGCCGCAGGAGCTGGAGATCGGGCGTAATGCTGCGTGCATCATCGGTGAACTGATCATCGTGCAGCGCGAGGTGGGCAGCATGGAGCGTGACCAGATCCACGCCTATCTGGCGGGCAAGTGGGGAATATCATGATGCTACCGGCCATCGTCGCGGCTGCCGCACGGCGCCGCAACGGCCCGCCCGCCCCTTCCAGCCCGCCGTACAACGGCACCCCGATCACCGTGCCGACCTATGACGGGTCCGGGCAGCTCGTGCACCCGGATGTGATTGACTTCCAGCAGGAGATCGGCGGGCCATGGAACGGGCACCGGTTCTGGATGGCGTTCACCCCCTACCCCAATAGCATCAACACCTACGAGAATCCGTGCATCGTCGTGTCACAGAACGGCGTGGACTGGTCGGTACCGGACGGGTTGACGAACCCGCTCTATCCGACGCCGCCGGTCGGTTACAACGCGGACACCGACATCACCTATGACCCAGACACGGGCGACCTGGTCCTCGCGTATATGAGCTACAATCTCGCGGAAGTCACGTTGCCGCTAGCCCGGTCCGTGGACGGCGTCACGTGGCCGTCCAGCACGGGGTTTCTCCCTAACGAGGGCGGCGGCACGGCGTTGGCGCCCTCGATGGTGCGCGACCCCGATGGCACGTGGCACCTGTGGATTCAGCGTAACGGGGGCATCCGCCATCGGACCGCCCCGAGCCCCGAGGGGTCGTGGTCAGCGTGGGGCGCCACGACCGGCACGCCCGCTGACATTTGGCACCACAACGTCATCCGCGCCCCGGGCGGCCGATACCTGATGTTGTCGCATTGCCGTTCGACCGTGACCCGGCGTAACGGCTGGCTGCAGGCGTCGTCGTCAGTGGACGGGATCACCTGGACGACCAACCCGGCTCACCTAGTCACCTCCGGCAACACGGCGGATGACTCGGATGATGTGTACCGGCCCGCGCTGACATTGCATGAGAACGGCACGCATGCCCGCGTGTGGTACTCGGGCAGGTCTGCGGCGAGTGTGTGGCGGTTGTTTCACACGCTCATCCCCCTCGATGAGTGGCCAGCGCCCTGACCTTCCCCCTCGCCCCCAGCCGGGCGAGGGGGGTTTTGCTGTTTCTAGGCGGCGTGGCGTACCGCTTCACGCAGCGAGTCATC
>NZ_DAOMPX010000082.1:0-6761 GCF_035445025.1 Citricoccus sp.
CGCGCTTCGGCTGCTGGACCTGCTGCGCAGCCGTGGGTCGCTCTCCGTGTCCGAGGCAGCCGGGCACCTTGGCGTAGCCCCTTCCACCGCACACCGCCTGTTGAATACGTTGACCTTCCGGGAGTACTCCGTCCAGGACCACTTGCGCCGCTACCGGATCGGCCCCGCGTTCTGGACCGGTCAGGAACGACCCCCCGCCCTCAGCGGCCTGCGTCTGGCGGCCCGGCCCGCGCTCGAGTACGCGCGCGACCAGACCGGGGAGACCGTGCAGGTCATGGTGCTGCGTGGTGGGGACATCCAGTTCTTGGACGGCCTCGAATCACCGCACGTCCTGCGCGTGGCGATGCGTCACGGTGACACCATGCCGGCATTCACCTCCGCCGGCGGCAAGGCACTGCTCTCACGGTTGCCCAACCAGGAACTCGAGGAGGTCTACCGGTCAGGGGTCCCGGACTGGCCGACCGCGAAGATCCATTCCCTGTCCACCCTGAAGCGCCGCATGACCAGGATCCGGCACGACGGTTACGCCACGAATTTCGAGGAGACCGAGCAGGGTGTGGTGGGAATCGGCATCGCCGTGGTGAATTACATCGGTCGTCCGCTGGCCGGGCTCACGACGGCGACCCCCTCCATTCGCTTCAACCGCATCGACGTGCCACGGCACGTGGAGGTGCTGCGCGCTGCAGCGGCGCTCCTGGAAGCACGGTTGGCTCGCAGCCCCGGCCCCGAAGTCTCGGAGTAACCGGCCGGCCCGGAGCCGGGACCCCACCCGCATTCCCCCCTCAGGAACGATCACCCCGCCCCCAGGATCCGCCTGCGCCCCCAGCCGACCTTTCGATCGTCCTTCGAGTGCGCAGATTCCGCAGGAGGGAATCTGACCCCATCCTGTGGTTCACCCCACGCCGGATGCCTACGCTCGCCATCAACGTGATTCCCCTCACACGGGAACCCAGGCCACACCAGACCCGAAGGACCAGAGCGCATGAACCTCGACCTCGAAGAACTCGCCGCGATCATCGAGCAGCTGGACCAGGCGGACTTCACCGAGCTCCACTACGAGAAGGGTGACTTCCGCCTGCACGTGCGCCGCGGCGGCCACGGCAGCGGCCCCCTGGAGGGCACCGCTGCCGGTTCCCCGCAGGCCGTCCCCGCTGCACCCTCCGTCGCAATCGCTCCGGCCGCGCCCGCTCCGTCCCTCGCGACTCCGGCACCTGCCGCCCAGGCCCCCACTACTGCCGTTCCCCCAACCCCGGCTTCCGCGTCCCCCGTCCTTGTTCCCGCGGCCGCCAGCGGTATGCCGGACGCGCAGGACCTGCCGGAGGGCCACGTCCTGGTCAGGGCACCCATGCTCGGCACCTTCTACGGAGCGCCCAAGCCCGGCGCCGCCCCCTTCGTCACGGTCGGTGACACCGTCGGGCCGGACACCACCCTCTGCATCATCGAGGTCATGAAGCTGATGAACTCGGTGCCTGCCGGAGTCAGCGGGGAGATCACCCAGGTCTTCCTGTCCAATGGCGACCTGGCCGAGTTCGACCAGCCGCTCTTCGCCGTGAAGGTCGCTGCATGAGCACGCGGACGACCACCACCGGCACCCTCGGCAGCGCCCGGATCTTCATTGCCAACCGGGGCGAGATCGCCGTACGCCTCATCGAGGCCTGTGACCGGCTCGGCATCGAGACCGTGCTCGGGGTCTCCACCGCCGACCGGGACACACTCGGCACCCGCCGCGCCGGCCGCACCGTGGTCCTGGGCGGCCCTCAGCCCTCGGACAGTTACCTGAACATCGACGCGGTGTTGCAGGCCGCCCTCGCGACCGGTTGCACCGCGATCCACCCCGGTTACGGATTCCTGTCCGAGAATGCGGCCTTCGCCCGCCGTTGCGCCGAGGAGGGCCTCGTGTTCATCGGTCCCTCCCCGGAGGCCCTGGACGCTCTCGGGGACAAGCTCACCGCGCGGCGTCTGGCGGAGTCGGTGGGCGTGCCCGTGTCCGCCGGCGGCACCGCCGAGTCCGTGGAGGAGGTGCGGGCCCTGGCCGAGCGCATCGGCTACCCCGTGCTCGTCAAGGCGGCCTACGGCGGTGGCGGCCGCGGCATGAAGCTGGTGGAGTCCGCCGCGGACCTCCAGGACGCGTGGCAGCTGGCCTCCTCCGAGGCCGCATCTTCCTTCGGCAACGGCCTCGTGTTCCTCGAACGCTTCGTCACCGACGCCAAGCACGTGGAGGTGCAGATCCTCGGCGACCGCCACGGGAACCGCGTCCAGCTGGGCGAGCGCGAGTGCTCCGTGCAGTACCGGTACCAGAAGGTCGTCGAGGAGGCGCCCTGCGCCGCCCTGCCGCAGTCCACCCGGGAGCTGCTGCACGCCAGCGCCCTGCGGATCGCCGAGGCCCTGGACTACGTGGGCCTGGGCACGGTGGAGTTCCTCTACGATGTCGACCGGGACGAACTCGCCTTCCTCGAGGTCAACCCCCGGTTGCAGGTCGAGCACCCGGTCACGGAGGCCGTCACGGGGGTGGACCTGGTCCGCCAGCAGGTCCTGGCCGCCCTGGGCGTTCCGCTGGAGATCACCCAGGCAGACGTGCAGCTGACCGGGCACGCCGTGGAGTGTCGCATCACCGCTCAGGACCCCGCCCGTGGGCTGGCCCCTTCCCCCGGGCGGGTGACCCGCTGGTCCCCCGGGGCGGCCGGTGACTCCCGCCTGGACTCGCACCTCTACGAGGGCTACCTGTTCCCGCCGTACTACGACGCGCTGATGGGCAAGCAGATCGTCTGGGCGCCGGACCGGGCCACTGCGATCCAGCGCATGGAACACGTGCTCGAGCACTTCACCGTCGAGGGGATCACCACGTCCCTGCCGTTGCTGCAGTGCATCCTGGCTCACCCCGACTACCGGGGCAACAGCGTCACCACGCACTGGCTCAACCATGAGATCGATAACCTCACCAGCACCCGAGAGGACGTCCACGCATGAGCGAGATCAGCCTCGTCGACGTTTCCCTGCGGGACGGCAACCAGTCCCTGTGGGGCGCCACGGGCGTGACCACCCGAATGATCGAGGGCGCGGTCCCGGACCTGGACCGGGTCGGCTACCGCACCCTCGAGCTGGCCACCTCCACCATCCTGGCCACGGCCGTCCGCTACCACCGCGAGGACCCCTTCGAGCGGGTACGGGCCGCCCGGGACCGGGCCCGCAACACCCAGCTCGGCTTCCTCACCACCGGCAAGCGGTTCATCACCTTCCACCGCACCCCGGACGCCGTGCTGGAGTTGGCCTATTCCGTCCTGGCCCGCAACGGCATCACCAAGATGTGGGTCATCGACCCGATGCATGACATGGCCTCGGCCGCGAAGATCGCCGCGATGGCCAAGCGCGTCGGCTTCGAGGAGGTCATCGGCGGGATCTGCTACACCACCAGCCCGGTGCACACGGACCGGTACTTCATGGACCGCGCCGCCGAGCTGGATGCCTCCGATCACATCGACGGCTTCTACCTGAAGGACCCCTCCGGGTTGCTGACGATCGACCGCGTGCGTCAGCTGGTCCCGCACCTACAGCAGGCCATGCCGCGACACGGCCTGCAGGAGATCCACTCGCACGCCACCACCGGGCTGTCCCCGCTGGTCCTGCTGGAGGCAGCGGACCTCGGGGTGACGACGCTCCACAGTGCGCTGCCGCCCCTGGCCAACGGCCCATCGCACCCCGAGGCCCAGCGGCTCGTGGCGAACCTGCGAGCGCGCGGCCACGAGGTGGACGTGGACACGGACGCCATGGCCGCGGCCAGCGCCTACCTGCAGCGTCAGGCGAAGCTCAAGAATCTGCCTATGGGCGTCCCCAACGAGTATGACGAGGCCTTCTACCGCCACAACATCCCCGGCGGCGTGCAGTCGACCACTCGGCGCCAGTTGCGCGAGATCCGGCAGGAGCACCTCTTCGATGCCGTCATCGAGGAGTCCGTGCAGGTCCGCCAGGACCTCGGCTGGCCGATCGTGATGACCCCGTTCGCGCAGTACATCGTCACTCAGGCAACCCTGAACGTGATGACAGGCGAACGCTACAAGCAGGTCGCCGACGAGGTCATCGACCTGATCCGCGGGGACTTCGGCCCCCTGCCCGGCGAGGTGGAGCCCGCGCTGAAGGACCGCTCCCTGGCCACGGAACGCGGGCGCCAGGTTCCCGACGACGGCCAGTCCGTCACGCTGAAGGACCTGCGGCACCGCTTCGGCGAGAACCTCGGGGACGAGGAACTGCTGCTGCGAGCGGTGATGCCCGGTGAACAGGTCAACGCGATGTACGAGGCAGCCCGCACCGCCCCGGCCCGCACCCTGAAGACCCTGCTGTCCTCGATCGGCACGAGCTCGCGGACCACGTCGATTTCCCTCTCCGACGGTGAGACCACGTTCTCCCTGCGCCGGAATGCCACCCCCGCAGGAACCCCTGCAGGCGCCTCCACCAACCGGCACGACGCCCAGGAGCCAGCATGAGTACCCCCTCGACCGCCTCCTCCGCACCCGCGTCGGGCGCCCCGGCCACGACCGGAACCGTGCAGCCGTCCCTCGTCAACGGTTTCGTCCCGGGACCGGGTGACCTCGACTCCGTCACCTCCTCTCGCGGCTGGATGCTGGACGTGGACGGCTGCCTCGTCAGCACCTCCCGTGCCGGTGGCGCCGGTGGCAGCCCACTGCCCGGGGCCATCGACCTCTTGGCCCACCTCTACGCCGCCGGTTACTCCGTGGTGATCTGCACCAACGCCTCCGAGCGCACCCCCGCCCACTACGCACAGCACCTGCGCTCCCTCGGTCTGGACGCCCGGGACGAGGACTTCATCACGGCCGGCTCCGCGGCCGCCGACTACGTGGTGCACCACCACCCCGGGGCGACCGTGCTCGCCCTCGGGACCGAGGGGATCACCCGTCCCCTCGCCGACCTCGGCCTCACCCTTGCCGAACCGCGGGCCGCGCGCCCCGGCGAGCTGGCCGACGTCGTGCTGGTCGGTGCGCAGGACGGTTACACACGCGAGGAACTCAACGCCGCCTGTCTTGCCGTGGACGCCGGTGCCGCGCTCTACACGACCGTGGGCAGCCCGTGGTTCCACGGCGGCCTTGGCAAGTCCGTGGCGGTGTCCGCCGTCATGGCACACGCAATCGCGTGGGCCACCGGCGTGACGCCCCACGTTCTGGGCAAGCCCTCCCCCGCCCTCGGGGAGACCCTCCAGCGCAGGCTGGGCGTGCCCGCCGCACAGATCACGATCGTCGGAGACGCCCCCGCCGAGATCGCCCTGGCCCGGACCATGGGCTCGCACGCCGCGCTGGTGCTCTCCGGCGCCACGAGCACCACCGACCTGGCCACGTTCCGGGGTACGGACCGCCCGGAGGTGGCGGTTCCCGGCGTCGCCGACCTGCTGGAGCTGCTCACCGACAGACCATTCCACTCTCCCCACTCCCATCCCCCAAGGAGCAACCGATGACCACCCAGGACCGTTTCCCCCACTTCTCCGAGGCTTCCACCCCCGCCGGGGCCGAGGGCTGGGAGTCCATGTACCCCTACTACCTCGTCCCCTCGGAGGACACCCGTGCCCATGACGAATCACTGTTCTGGTTCGCGGACACGATGCATTGGTCCCACGGCGCGCACCCCTTCGACTCCGTGGGCGCCGAGGCCGTCTACTACGGCGTCGGCACGTTCTCCACGCGCATCTTCGCGTTGCCGGTCTCCCTCGGCCTGGACGTCAAGATCGTCAACGGCTACGTGTACATCGCCCCGCAGGGCATCACCGACCCGGTGAAGATCCAGGAGCGCGCCGAGTTCTTCCAGAAGCGCGCCGGGCATTACTACCAGAACTGGGCGGAACTGTACGGCAAGTGGAAGGAGAAGATGCTCGGGGCGATCGAGGACATGCGCGCCCTGGCCTTCGAGCCTCTGCCGGACTACGAGCCTGACGAGGTCGTCTTCGAGGCCAGGGGAACCTCCGTGTCCATGCAGCTCCTGGAGAACTACCACCGGCTCATCGACCAGTTCCTGAACATCTGGCAGTACCACTTCGAGTTCCTCAACCTGGGTTACGGCGGTTACATCACCTTCTTCCAGTTCTGCAAGCAGGCTTTCCCGCTCATCACGGACCAGACGATCTCCCGGCTCGTCGCCGGGGTGGACGTGCTGGCCTTCCGACCCGACGACGAGTTGCGCAAGCTGGCCGCCCGGGCCGTGGAGCTCGGGCTCGTGGACACCCTCGAGTCCGGCATGGCCGGGGTCTCCGCCGCCGATGCCGACCGGGCCTCCGCCACGGCCGCACTGCGCGCCACCCTGGCGAGCACCGAGGCCGGACGGTCCTGGCTCGCCGCGTTCGACGAGGCCCGCACCCCCTGGTTCGATTACTTCGCCGAGTACGGCTTCACCCATGACCAGGAGACGTGGAACACCGACCCCTCCCTGCCCCTGGGCCTGATCGCCCGCTATGCCCGCAAGATCGCCGACGGAGAGGACATCTCCCGCCCCATCGAGAAGCTTCGTGCCGAGCGCGACGAGCTCGTGACCGAGCACCGCGCGCTGCTGACCCCCGAGGAGGCCGCCCAGTTCGACGAGCTGCTCGGACTGGCCCAGACGGTGTTCCCGTACATCGAGGAGCACAACATCTACGTGGAGCACTGGTCCCACAACGTGTTCTGGGCCAAGGCCAGGGAGTTGTCGCGGGTACTGGTCGCCGCCGGGCTCTTCGAGGACGAGGAGGACATGTTCCACCTCAACCGCTTCGAGGTGGACCAGGCCCT
>NZ_DAOMPX010000083.1:0-6725 GCF_035445025.1 Citricoccus sp.
GACCCCGCAGGCCAGCCGGTCCCCGGCGTCACCGGTCTTGGTGGTGTCCTCGTCCGGTCCCTCCGGGGCGTAGCGCTCGGGGATGTTGGCGTAGTTGTCCGGTGTGGAGTGGATCATCAGGGCCGAGCCGTCCTCGTCGTCGAGGTCCTCGGCCGTGAACCGGTCCGTGTGGAAGGTCAGGTGCCCGTCCCCGGACTCCTGCACCAGCAGGGTGGGCAGGTCCCCGGCGTGCTCCGGATGCTGGGTCTCCGTCCCGCCCAGGTGGCCCCCGGCGGAGAGGAACGCCCCGGTCTTGTCCGGGTTGTCCGGGGCGGCACTGTCCGGCTCGCACTGACCGATCGCGTGGACGTGGAGGCCGTAGAAACCCGGGTCCATCCCGGTGGCCTGCACGTGGAGCTCCATCGCCCCCTCGGCCTCGGTGAACTCCACGGTGCCGACGTCGCCACCCTCGGCATCCTTCAGGGCCGCCGTGAACGCCGGCGTCCCACCGGTGCCGGGGCTGGCGGTGTCCCCGCCGGCCATGGGGGACGAGGCGCTCTGGGCGACCTCGGGCGGGGCGGACGAGGCGTCGGCCTCACCGCCCTGGTCGGCGCAGGCCGACAGGGCGACCAGACCGGTCAGGCCCAGCAGGGCCGCCGCCGTCCGGGCGCGAGTGGTGTCTGATGCGTGACGCATGGTGTTTCCTCTCCTCGGACCGTTGCGGCCGACGGTCGGGACAGTGCCGGCCGCGTCACGGCATGGCTCCTCCAACGGTACCGACACGCTCGGGCGCGGTCAGGTGGCCAAAGGTGCCGTCATCACGGTGCGGTGCCGCGGGCGGTGGCCGTGGCCCTGCAGCACCGACTCCACCAGGTGCACCTCCTCCACCGTCCACAGCGGCGGCCGGAACGTCTCCAGCACCCGGATCCAGCGCGTGGCGTTCTCCGAGCGGGGCGGGCGGGCCACGGTCAGGTGCGGCGTGAACGCCTTCCCGTCCGGTGCGACGCCGGCCCGGTTCGCTGCGCTGCGCACGCGTCGGGAGAGCCGGGAGAGTTCCTCGGCCCCGTCCTCGACGCCGAGCCAGAGCACGGCCGGCCGGTCCGGGTGGGGGAACGCTCCGGCGCCGTGGATCCCGCACACGAACGAGAGCACGGGTGCGCAGGCCTCCGTGATGGACTCCTCCAGCGGCTCGGCGGTCCGGTCCGGCACGTCTGGCAGGAAGGCGAGGGTCACGTGGAGCTGCTCCGGGGCGCTCCACCGCATCCCGGGCCGCGACTGCAGGAACTCGGCGAACTCCTCGCGGATCTCCAGCGGCGGGTAGACCGCCACGAACATGCGCTGTCCCATGCAGGCCAGCGTAGGGGCTTCCTGGTCGCAGTGGTGTGGGAGATCGGCGGGCATCAGCTCAGTGGGATGACTTACGAGCACGCTCGACGGTGTTCTGTGCGGCGTGTTCCACCGTCCGGCGTGCTCGTAACCCCCACCCACGTGGGGCAGGGGGGGTGTGGCGGCCCGGGTGGCCGGAAGCTGTGGACAACTCCTGCAGGGGTGCGGGCAATCATCGACGCTGGGGTGATGGATCCGAGCAGTGAACGACGTGACCGGGATGCCGCCGTCCAGGCGACCTGCACCGGCGCGGCCAAAACCGTCTTCACGATCCAGGAGGCACGTGCGGCGGGGATGACAGACCATCAGCTCCGAGATCCCCGTCTGAAGTCACCCACACCCGGCATCCGGGTCTGGGACGGATCGGAACAGCCGTGGACCGAGTCCGTGCAGGCGATCTCCTCCTTGCCCGGTGCTCACTACCTGAGCCACACCACGGCCGCCCGGTTGTGGGGGATCTGGCTGCCACCGCACCTGGACCACGACTGGCCCGTGCACGTGACCGGCCGGAAGGGAACCGCAGGGGGCCGGCGTCGTCCGGGCGTGGCCGGCCACAAGGCCACTCTTCACCCGGACGACGTCACCGTGGCCGGTCCGTTCCGGCTGACGACGCCGGAGCGGACCTGGCTCGACCTCGCAACCCTGATCCGAGACCCGGACGAGTTGGTCGAGGCCGGTGATGCGCTCCTGCAACGTGCGGACGGGCCCTCCCGTCCTCCCGGCGTACTCGGCTCGAATCCGCTCTCGTCCTTTACCGCCCTCGACGCCGCCATGACCCGGCGGCGCAGGACCAAGGGCATCACCGCCGCCCGGGAGGCACGGGCGCTGCTGCGCGAGGGAGTCGACTCGCCGCTGGAGACGAAGACCAGGATGATCATCCTGGGCGCGGGCCTGCCGGAACCGGTGGTCAATGAGTGGGTGTGGCTCTCACCCACCCTGAGGCGCCGCCCGGACCTGCACTACGTCCAATGGAAGATCGCCATCCAGTACGACGGCGCAGGCCACGGCGGACGCGACCAGCTCAACAGCGACATCCACCGGGACGAGGACTTCACGGCCCACGAGTGGGAGGTCGTCCGCGCCGCCAGCGACATCTACACGCGGGCCGGCCAGCGCCTCTTCCTGGACCGTCTCCGCCGCGTCATCGCCTCACAGCGCACACGACTCGGCGTCTGAGGCACCTCGACAGCTGACACGTGTGGACTTCTGACTCGCGTGGGCAACTGATGGGCGTGGACTACGGATACCCCGAGTTACGATCACGCTGCACGGTGACTGCACCGGCGTGTCTCACCGTGCAGCGTGATCGTAACTCTGGGCGGCGCGGGGGTTACTGCCACCGGGTCCGCAGCACCATCTCCAGTTCGAAGCGCGCCTCGGGATCGTCCAGCTGCTCCCCGAACAGCTCGCGCAGCCGGGCCAGCCGGTAGCCCACGGTCTGCGGGTGGATGCCCAGCTCCTCGGCCACGGGCACGCGCTGACCCCAGTGGACCAGCCAGGACAGCAGGGTCTGTTCCAACACGAGCCGCTTGGCCTCGGTCAGCTCGTCCAGCGGGGCCAGCCGCCGGGAGGCCAGCTCCGCCATCACCTCCGGCTCGGCGCCCAGGACCACCCGCCCCAGGTGGTCGGCGGCGAACACCGGGGCCCCGCCGTCGTCGGGCTCCTGGCCTGCCGCACGCTGGGCGGCGACCAGCCGGGCCACCCGGTGGGAGAGCGGGACCCGGTCCCACCGCGCCGGGGGCCCGATCACGGCCGAGGACCCCGCGAACACCTCCGCCACGCGGGAGCGCAGCCCGGCCACCTCGGGCGCCGCCACGACCGCGGTGGCCTCGGACTCCCGCTCGACCACCAGGCCCGCGGTGCCCAACCGCGTGCGCACGGTGGAGGCCAGCTCCAGCGGCATCACGACGACGGCGATCCGGTCCGGCAGCCGCCAGTCCGCCGCCGCGGCGAGCCGCCGCAGCTCGGCGGGCTGGGTGGTGCCGGCCAGCAGGGCCCCGACCAGGTCGGCACGGCGCAGCTCCAGGGCCCCCGCCCGGGAGGTCTGCTCGAAGGCGTAGGCCTGCACGCTCACCGCGGACAGTTCGTCGATGTACGCCAGGATCGACTCGCCCAGGTCCACCACCACGGACATCTCCATACCCTGTTCGGCGCAGGCCTCGGACAGCCCGCGGAACGTGATCCGGGCGCCCGTGCGGTAGGCGGCGAGCAGGGCGTCCATGCTCCGGCCCTGGCGGTACTCGCCCGCCCCGAGCGCCGCGACCAGTTCGCGGGAGTGCTCGTCCAGGGCGGGGGAGTCGGTCCCGGGCAGGGAGAGCAGCTGCTCCAGGGCGCCGTGCACCCCGAGGTAGAGCACCTCGTTGAACCGGTCGGTGCGGGTGATCGCATAGGCGGGGATCTGGTCCGGGACGACGTCGATGATCTGCTGGGTGACCCGATCGGCGGCGGGGGCAAGCCGGGCGCCCAGATCGGCCGGCAGGGACCGCCACGGCGGACTCAGCCGCTTCGTCCCGGGGGTGTGCTCGACGGCAGGCGCCGGGGGCCCACCGGCGAGCGGGTGCGAAGAGCGTTCGTCCGGCGCATCGTTGTTGTCCGGGGATAGTTTCACGGGACCAATCGTACCCACGTGGTGCAGAAAACTATCTCCGCGCTCTATAGGATGGAGCCATGGCCGGAAAGTCTCTGATCTCCCTACTCGCCTCGGCGATGACCACCCCGCGCTCGCCGCAGGACTTCCTCGCGCTGCTGGACCCCGTGCACTCCTCCCGGCAGCTGCGAGGCGTCGTCACCCGGGTGGACCGCTCCGTGCCCGGTTCGGCCACCATCTCCTTCCGTCCCGGTCCGGGCTGGAAGGCCCACCAGGCCGGACAGTGGGCGCGCATCGGCGTGGACGTCAACGGCGTGCGTCAGTGGCGGTCCTACTCCCTGTCCGCGGCGGCGGGCGCCGACCCCGAGATCACGGTGACGGACATCGGCAAGGTCTCCGGCACGCTCGTGCGCCATACCGAGCCCGGTGACGTGCTCTTCCTGGCCCGGCCCGAGGGCGACTTCACCCTCCCCGAACACCCCCGGCCGCTGCTGATGCTCACCGCCGGGTCCGGGCTGACCCCGGTGATGTCCATGATCCGTACCCTGGTGCCCCGCCGCCCGGACGCCGACGTGGTCCTCATCCACTCCGCCCGCACGCCCGACACGTCCCTGTTCCGCGAGGAGCTGGCCGAGCTGGCCGACCAGTTCCCCGGGCTGCGGGTCCACCACCACGCCACCGCGGACGAGGGGCGCCTGGACCTCAGCGGTCCCGACGCGCTGGACGAGCTGTGCCCGGACTGGCGCGAGCGGGCCGCCTACGCCTGCGGTCCCGGCGGATTCCTCGACGACGCCGAGGCCCTCTGGGCGGCCGAGTCCCGTGCCGCCGGGGCCGGTTCGGGTGCGGTGGGACTGGCCGGCGCGGGTGGTCCCGCGGCCGGCGAGCTGAAGATCGAACGGTTCCGTGCCGACCTCGTGGTCGGCGAGCCCGGCGCCGGCGGGCTGGTGGTCTTCGAGACCTCCGACGTCGAGGCCGACGCCGCCGGTGACGTGCCCCTGCTCGAGGTGGCCGAGGACGCCGGCATCCCCGCCCCGAGCGGTTGCCGCATGGGCATCTGCCACGCCTGCCTGGTGCCGTTGCGCTCCGGGCAGGTGACCGACCTGCGCACCGGCGAGGTCCACGGTGACCCCGGTGAACTCATCCAGACCTGCGTCAGCGCAGCGGCCGGACCCGTCAGTCTCGGCCTCTGACGCCCCCACAGTTTTCCTCTCCCGACCCCTTAGGAGAATCATGACCCTGATCTCAGACCGCAAGAACTCCACGTTGCTGACCTCCGGCAAGCGCCCCGGTGCCGTCGCCGGCCCGGACACCCACAGCTGGGCACCGGCCGACCCCACGGTCGACGAGACCGCCCGCACCGAGGGGACCGGCCGTCGTCGGGACCCGGAGGCAGGACGCACCACGGCCGCGACCGTGCGTCCCGGTTCCCTGGCCGCCGCCGGTGGCCCCATCGTGCGCCCGCCGGCCGCCGCGCACCTGACCGACGAGCAGGTGGCCGAGCTCGGCCGCGAGCTCGACGCCGTCCGGGACGGGGTCCTGGCCGAGCGCGGTGCCACCGACGCCGCCTACATCCGCCGCGTGATCCGGCTGCAGCGCGGCCTCGAGGTCGCCGGCCGCGCCTGCCTGCTCGGTGCCGGCAACAAGGTGTCCTGGGTGGCCGGCACCGCCATGCTCACGTTCGCCAAGATCATCGAGAACATGGAGATCGGGCACAACGTGCTCCACGGCCAGTGGGACTGGATGCGCGACCCGGACATCCACTCGACCACGTGGGAGTGGGACTTCGTCACCCCCTCCACGTCCTGGCAGAACACCCACAACGACATGCATCACCGCTGGACCAACGTGATCGGCAAGGACCGGGACGTCGGCTACGGCGTGCTGCGCATGGACGCCGATGAGACCTGGGAGCCCAAGCACATCCTCAACCCGGTCATCAACGCCGGGCTGGCCCCGATCTTCGAATGGGGCATCGCGTTCTACGACCTGGAGATCCACAAGGTCCAGTCGGGGGAGAAGTCCTACGCGGAACTGCGGCGGGACCTGAAGGTGGTCGGCCTCAAGGCGGCCCGGCAGTTCGCCAAGGACTACGCCGCCACCCCGATCGCCGCCCAGCTGGTGTCCGGCTCCGGGAAGCAGGCGCTGCTCGGCACCATCGTGGCCAACGGCCTGCGCAACATCTGGGCGCACTCCGTGATCTTCTGCGGGCACTTCCCCGAAGGCGCCGAGACCTTCACCGAGGAGATGGTGGAGGGGGAGACCCGCGGCGACTGGTACGTGCGCCAGATGATCGGCTCGTCCAACATCTCCGGCTCGAAGTTCATGCACTTCATGACCGGCAACCTCTCCCACCAGGTGGAGCACCACCTGTTCCCGGACCTGCCGTCCAACCGGTACGCCGAGGTGGCCGTCAAGGTCCGCGAGATCTGCGACCGCTACGGCCTGCCCTACAACACCGGGCCGCTGCACAAGCAGGTCGGCTCGGCCTGGGCCAAGGTGTTCCGGCTGGCGCTGCCGAACAAGAAGTAGTCGTTCGTCAGGACGGACGCCCTCGAGGCCCCGGGCCGGACGGCCGAAGTTATGACCGGTCGGGGTTACGTACCGATGGGCGGAGTTACGATCACGACGCACGGTGGTTTGTCCGGCGTGTCCCACCGTGGAGCGTGATCGTAACTCCCGGGAGGGCGGTTCGTAGAATGGCGCCCATGCTGACACCCCCCGACCCCGTCCTGCCCGCCGGCTACACGCTGCGCCCGATGGAGTGGTCGGACCT
>NZ_DAOMPX010000084.1:0-6698 GCF_035445025.1 Citricoccus sp.
TAGCTGGCCAGCTGCAGGTTGATGGGCTGCATGGGTTACTCCGGTCGGTTCTGGGTGTCCTCGGGTGCGACCACGGGCCACATCCGTTCGAATTGGCGGCGCAGGGCGAGGTTCTCCTCGCGCAGGCCGAAGTCCTCGCCGCGGGCCAGCAGCCCGTACTCCACCATGGTGCACCCGTCGGGGCCGGTGGTGCCACGGACCCACGCGCGCCGGCGGCGCACGAACAGGCTCACGATCAGGGCCACGAGGGCGAGGATCGCGAAGAAGCCGACGCCCCACTTGCCCGGGTCGTGGTGGATGTCCAGGCCGACATAGCGCTTGACGCCGTCGAAGCTGATCGAGCCCTTGCCCTCGGGCAGTTCGTAGGACTCGCCCGGGGTCAGCGTGATGCCGCCGGCGTCCACGCTCCGGGAGTTCAGCTCGGTGAGGTCGTCCGTGTCCAACACGTAGACGTTCTGCGGCACGCCCTCGTCCAGGCCGAGGTCCCCGTAGTACGAGTTCAGGTTCAGCTCGGGCTTGTACAGGTCCGGGTCGATCGAGACCGCCACCCCGTCCTCACCGGTGTAAGCGGTGGGCAGGAAGAAGCCGACGAAGCCGAGCTGCTCGGGTTGCGCGTCGGGGGCCTTGATGACCATCAGCGAGGTGTAGACCTGGTCCTGGACCTGCGCCACCACCGGCCCCTGGAAGGCGATGTCCCCGTTGCCGTCCCGCACGGTGACCTCCGGGGCGTAGCCGTTGCCGACCAGGTAGACGCGGGTGTTGTGGATGTCCAGGGGATGGTTGACCTTCAGGACCTGCTCCCGGGGCTCCCCGTCGGTGCCGTCCTGGACCTCCATCACCGCGGTGAAGTCCAGCGGCTGGCCGTAGTGCGTCTGCGACTCGCGGTCGAAGACGGCGTCGAAGCTCTTCAGCGACATCGAGAACGGCACCAGCCGGTCCTCGGAGAAGGCGCTGCCGGGGGTGAACGAGTCGTAGGCGACCAGCGTGTTGGCGAAGCCCTCCCCCTCGACGAGGATCTTCTGCCCGCTGTAGCTCAGCAGCGAGCCGACGGCCATGAAGGCCAGCACCCCGATCAGGGACAGGTGGAAGACGATGTTGCCGATCTCCCGCACGTAGCCGCGCTCGGCGCCCACGGAGGCGCCGCCGTCGGGCTCCTGGCGGACCTCGATCCGGTAGCCGCGCTTGCGCAGCACCTGCGCGGCCTGCTCCACCGCCTGGGCCGGGGCGGGGCCGGTGGGCTCGAGCACGACCCGGCCATACTCCGGCAACCGGGACAGCCGGCGCGGGGTGCGCGGCGGGGCCGAGCGCAGCACCTTGGCGTGCTTGACGGCGCGCGGGAACACGCAACCGATGAGCGAGACGAACAGCAGCAGGTAGATCGCCGAGAACCAGACCGAGGAGTAGACGTCGAACATCTGGAACCGGTCCAGCCACTCCCCCAGCACCGGGTTCTGCTCGAGGTAGTCCTGGACGATCTCGGGACCGGCCGGTCGTTGCGGGAACAGGGAACCGGGCACCGCGGCGACCGCGAGGATCAGCAGCAGCATCAGCGCGGTGCGCATCGAGGTCAGCTGGGTCCACATGAACCGCAGCGTGCCGGTGAAGCCCAGCGAGGGCAGCTCGACCTCGGGCTTCTGGGGGGTGTCCTCGCGGGTCCGTTCGTCCCGGACGACCCTCACGTTGTCCTGCTGGCTCAAATCGGCAGCCTCACTTCGTTGGCGAACCAGGTCTGCAGCTGCACGACCCAGTCATTCCACAACCCGCTCACCATGAGCGCGCCGAGCACGATCAGCAGTCCCCCGCCGATGCGCATCACGGCCACGCGGTGGGTCCGGAAGAACGCGAGCGCACCCATGCCCCGGCGCAGACCGAGGGCGATCAGCAGGAACGGCACCCCCAGGCCCAGGCAGTACACGAACGCCAGGAAGGCGCCCTTGCCGGGGTTCGTGGACCCGGCGGTGGACATCGCCAGCACGGCCGCCATGGTCGGGCCGATGCAGGGCGCCCAGCCCAGGCCGAACGTCATCCCGAGCACGGGCGCGCCCCACAGCCCCGCCCTCGGCTGGGCGTGGATGCGGCGGTCCTGCTGGAAGACGGCGAGCCCGCCCATGAACACCACGCCGAGCACCATCACGACGACGCCCAGCACCCGGGTGAGCCACTCACCGTCCCCCTGGAGCCAGATGGTGACCTGGGAGAACACGATGCCCACCAGGACGAAGACGACCGAGAACCCGAGCACGAACAGCCCGATCCCGGCCAGCATCCGCCCCCGCCGCTGGTCCTGCAGGTCGGCGCCGGTCAGGCCGGTGACGTACCCGAGGTATCCGGGGACCAGGGGCAGGACGCAGGGTGAGAGGAAGGAGACGAGCCCGGCCAGCAGGGCGACGGGCACGGCCAGCAGCAGCGAGCCGTCCATGACGATCTCGGCGAAGGGGTTGACGGTGGCGGCCTGCAGCATGGAAGGGATCAGGCCTGCTCGTCCACCACGGTGGTGATCAGGCTCTTGAGCGTGGAGGGCTCGGCCACGCCGAGGATCCGGGAGGAGACCCGGCCCTGGCGGTCCAGCACGATCGTGGTCGGCACGGCCTGCGGGGGGACGTAGTCCGTCATCGCCAGCAGCACCTGGCCCCCGCGGTCCTCCAGGGAGGGGTAGGTGATCCCGAAGTTGCGCTCGAACGCCTCCGCGGTGCCGGCGGTGTCCCGCACGTTGACGCCCACGAACCGCACTCCGGCGGGCTCGAACTGTTCGTGCAGGGCCTGCAGGTCCGGGGCCTCGATGCGGCAGGGGGCGCAGGCGGCGTACCAGAAGTTCAGCACGGCCGGCTGCCCGGTCAGGTCGGCCGCGTCGACGGTCTCCCCCGAGAAGAGGGTGGAGGTGAACCGCACGGGCTCGCCGCGTTCCGCGGCGGCGATCTCCAGCACGGATCCGTCTCCGGCGATGTAGTTCTTGCCGTCCGCGTTGCCGGCCTGCGCGGCCAGCGGGTCGTCCGCGCCGGAGCAGGCCGCCAGCACCGGCAGGGCTGCGAGACCGGCCAGTCCGGCCAGCACGTTCCGTCGGCTCAGTGCGGGTCCGCGGGAGTCACGGGGCGGGGGCAGGGCTGTCATGGGTGCTCGGGGAACTTCCATCGGGGGCGGGGGCTTCCCATGGATTCTACCGGTCGTAGTAGAAGCTGGTGGAATCCTGTGAGCTGGCCGACGCCGGTCAGGCGCCGGTCAGGCGCCGGGCAGGTTGCTGGCCTGGGAGAGCAGGGCCGCGTTCGGCTCCCGGTACTCGACGCGCGGCACGGTCTGCCCGGCGTCGAAGTGCAGCGAGGTGACCGAGGTCAGGGTGCATTCGCGCTGGCGGGGATCGTGCCACAGCGGCCTGCCCTCGACCGAGAGCCGGGTGACCCAGATCGGCAACTGGTGGGAGACGATGATCGCCTCGGCACCGGGGCCGTCCTGTTCCACGGCACGGTCCCGCAGGTCCTGGATCGCGGCGGCCATCCGCGCCACCTGGGCCCGGTAGGGCTCACCCCAGGACGGACGCAGGGGGTTAACCAGGAGCGGCCAGTAGCGCGGGTTCCGCAACCGGCTGCCCACGCCCGAGAGCCCCTCGAACCGGTTGGTGGCCTCCAGGACCCGGTCGTCGGTGTCGATGTCCAGGCCCAGTGCCGCACCGATCGGCGCGGCGGTCTCCTGGGCCCGCTGCAGCGGCGAGGCGACGAGCACCGCCGGGGCGCGGCCGGTGCGCTCGGCCTGCTGCGTGAACCAGTCGGCCACGTCGGAGGCCATGCGCCGGCCGAGCTCGGAGAGGCCGTAGCCCGGGATCCGTCCGTAGAGGACCCGGTCCGGGTTGTGGACTTCTCCGTGGCGGACGAGGTGGACGGTCGCTACTGGCATGCGTCCAGTCTGGCAGACGCCGGCGGCCCGTCCGGACAGCCGTTCTTCAGCCAGTGGCAGTACCGTTGGGGTCAGACTCCCGCGACCGCGCCACGCCCAGGAAGGCACCCCCCATGACCGAGCAGAACCGTCCCGACCAGCCCGATTCCGGAGAGCCGCAACCGGGACAGCCCCACCCGGGTCAGCCGCAGCCGGGTCAGCCGCAGCCGGGTCAGCCGGGTCAGCCGCTCGAGGATGCCGCCGGCCAGCCGCGCTACGGGGTGCGGCTGACCCCGGAGCAACTGGCCCAGCACCAGGCCCAGCAGCCCTCACCGGGCGCGCAGCCGGGCCAGCCTGATCAGCCGGGCCAGCCGGGGTACCCCTCGCCCGCCTACGGCCAGCCCCCCTACGGCCAGCCGGGCCAGCCCCCCTACGGCCAGCCGGGTCAGCCCGCCTACCCCCAGCAGCCCTACGGCTACCCGGTGCAGGGACAGCAGCCGATGGGCCCGGTCCAGCGGCCGAAGGAGATCGACCGTTCGTACTGGCTGATCCTCGCGGCCGGTCTCGCCTTCCTCGTCATCGAGCTGTTCGCGGCGTTCTCGCCGTCCATGGGTCTGACGCCCGAGATGGTCGAGGAGCTCGAGTCCCAGTTCCGGGCCGCCGGCATGACGGTGGACGTCAACGAGCTCATGGACTCCGTGCGCGTGATGGCGATCGTGTTCACGGTGCTCATCGCGGGCCTGTACTGGCTGATCGCCACGGGCATCCGCAAGGGGTCCAACGTCGCCCGGATCTTCGGCACCATCTTCGCCGCGATGTCGTTGCTGTCGGCCTTCGGCCTGGGCATCGTCTACGTGGCGCTCGGCGTGGCGGGCATCGTGTTCGCCTACCTGCGCCCGTCGAACGAGTACTTCCGCGGCAAGGCCTGGGAGAAGGCCCTCCGCCGCTGACACCAGCACTCCCGACGACGGCGCCGTCCGGCCCCAGCTAGAAGCTCGCCAGGGGTGGCAGCCGGGACATCGACGGTGACCGCGGACCGGTGAAGAGTCCTGACGGGCCGGTGGGCCGCACGCCCGTGCAGCCCACCGGCCCGTTGCCTGTTCGGGGCGGGTTGCGGATGATGTGCGGGCCCCCTGGCCGCATGGGCCCGGAACGCCACAGACGACCCGTGACGCGGGTTGGTCCCCGGTCCTGCCGTGGACGCTTATCAGGTCCGCGCGCCTCCCTATATTAGTACACATGTTCGATCAGAACAGTCCGAAGGACGGTACGGCACAGACCCGTGGCCCCGCCGGTGAGTCGCCCAGCGGCCCGGCCGGCGGCCCCGCCAGTGAGCTGCGGGGCGCCGTGGTGGGGTCCCCGGAGTGGGCGGCAGACCTGGCGGCCTGCGGGGTGCCGCTGGGCACCGTGGTCGCCGGTCCGGTCAGCCCGGCCCCGGTGCCGGGCTCGGCCCGGGAACTGGTCGCGGCGCGGATGGCCTTGGGGCTGATGGTCCCGGCTGGCACCGAGGCAGAGGCCGTGGACCGCATCCGTGTGCTGGAGCAGCTCAAGGCCGCCTGCGCTGCCGCCCAGGCGCGTGAGACGGCCGCCCTGGACACCCTACGCCGCACCGCCGAGGCCGACCGCGGGGTGCCGGTCGAGCGGCGGGGACGAGGCCTGGGTGGGGAGTTGGGCCTGGCCCGCGGTGAGTCCCCGCACCGCGGCTCTCGGCAACTGGCCCTGGCGCGCGCCTTGTCCGAGGACCTGACGCACACCCTGACGGCGTTGTCGGAGGGGTCGATCTCGGAGGAACGAGCCGGGGTGGTGCACCGTGAGACCGCCTGGCTATCCACGAGCACCGCCCGGCGCCGGGTGGACACCGCCCTGGTCGACGGGTTGCCCGTGCTCGGGGCCCAGCAGTTGGCGATGGTGGCCCGGGAGCTGGCCGTGGAACAGGACCCGGCAGCCGCCGCAGAGCATTTCGACACCGCGGTGGCCGAACGCCGGGTCACCGTCCGGGCCACAGATCACGGGATGGCCACCCTCACCGCGACCCTGCCGCTGGCCCAGGCCGCAGCCTGCCACCGTGCCCTGAGCGAGTCCGCCGCCCGCCTCGCGGCCTTCGGCGAGGCCGAGGGACGCACTCCGGCCCAGGTTGTGGCCGACACCCTGGTCGAGCGCCTCACAGGCCAGGTCACCGCCGCTGCCATCCCGGTGGAGGTGCACCTGGTGATGACCGACCAGGCCCTGCTCGGCACCGAGGACACCCCGGCCCGCGTCCCCGGGCACGGTTCCCTTCCCGCCCCGGTGGCCCGGCAGATCGTCGCCGACACCGACGCGGACGTGTTCCTGCGCCGGCTCTACACGGCACCGGAGTCCGGTCAACTGGTGGCCATGGATTCCCGAAGACGCACCTTCCCGGCCCTGCTGCGCCGCATGGTCGTGCTGCGCGATGAGCTGTGCCGCACCCCGTACTGCAACGCCAGGATCAAGCACCTCGACCACGCCACCGCGCACGCCGCCGGCGGCCAGACGAGCTGGGACAACGCCTCCGGGCTCTGTGCACGCTGCAACTACGCCAAGGAGAACCCAGGCTGGACCCACAGCGCCGGCCCCGGCCAGCTCACGGTCACCACCCCCACCGGCCACCACTACCGCCACCCCACACGGCCGCTCGTCGACGCCGGTCAGTCACCGCCCCCGCCCCAGCACGGCCGGTTCCCCGGCTTCACCCCACTGCACTTCTCGATCCGGCAGATCATCGCCCTGCTCGACGCCGCCTGAAACCCGAGCGGGCGGGTCTAGACGGTATGTAGTGACCGCTCCGGCGTGGAGGGGTTGCGGGCCGGGGCCTC
>NZ_DAOMPX010000085.1:0-6662 GCF_035445025.1 Citricoccus sp.
CCCTCGAAGACGACCCGGCCGCCGTCGTGCCCGGCACCGGGCCCCAGGTCGATGATCCAGTCCGCGTGGGCCATCACCGCCTGATGGTGCTCGATGACGATCACCGTCTTCCCCGCGTCCACGAGCCGGTCCAGCAGCCCCAGCAGGTTCTCGACGTCGGCCAGGTGCAGGCCGGTGGTCGGCTCGTCCAGGACGTAGACCTCGCCGGCCGCGGCCATCTCGTTGGCCAGCTTCAGCCGTTGCCGCTCGCCCCCGGAGAGCGTGGAGAGCGGCTGGCCCAGTGTCAGGTAACCCAGCCCGACGTCGGTCAGGCGGGCCAGGATCTTGTGGGCGGCGGGAAGCCGGGCCTCGCCCGCGGCGAAGAACTCCCCCGCCTCGGCCACGGACATCGCCAGTACCTGGGCGATGTCCCGGCCGCCGAGGGTGAACTCCAGCACCGTCGCCTGGTAGCGCCGGCCCTCGCAGTCCTGGCACGTCGAGGCCACCGTGGACATGAACCCCAGCTCCGTGTAGATCACCCCGACGCCCTTGCAGCTCGGGCACGCGCCCTCGGAGTTGGCGCTGAACAGGGCTGGCTTGACCCCGTTGGCCTTGGCGAAGGCCTTGCGGATCGGCTCCAGCAGTCCCGTGTAGGTGGCGGGGTTGGACCGGCGCGAGCCCTTGATGGCCGACTGGTCGACGACCACCACGCCCTCACGGCCGGCGATCGAGCCGTGCACCAGGGAACTCTTGCCGGAGCCGGCCACCCCCGTGACCGCCACCAGCACGCCCAGGGGGATGTCCACGTCCACGCCCCGCAGGTTGTTGGTGACCGCGCCACGGACCTCCAGGGCGCCGGTGCCGCTGCGCACGTCCTGCTTCAGCGCGGAGCGGTCGTCCAGGTGGTGCCCCGTGAGGGTGCCGGAGGCCCGCAGGCCGGCCAGGTCGCCCTGGTAGGTGATCTCCCCGCCCCCGGTGCCGGCGCGGGGACCGAGGTCCACCACGTGGTCGGCGATCGCGATGGTCTCCGGCTTGTGCTCGACCACCAGGACGGTGTTGCCCTTGTCCCGCAGCTCCAGCAACAGCCGGTTCATCTTCTGGATGTCGTGGGGGTGCAGTCCGATGGTGGGCTCGTCGAAGACGTAGGTGACGTCCGTCAGGGACGAGCCCAGGTGGCGGATCATCTTGGTGCGCTGGGCCTCGCCGCCGGAGAGGGTTCCCGCGGGACGGTCCAGGCTCAGGTACCCCAGGCCGATCTCCACGAAGGCGTCGAGCGTCTCGGCCAGGGACCGCAGCAGCGGCGCGACGGAGGGGTCGTGCAGGTCCTTCACCCAGTCCGCGAGGTCGGAGACCTGCAGGGCGCAGAGATCGGCGATGTTCTTGCCGTTGATCCTCGAGGACCTCGCCTCCGGGGCCAGCCGGGTGCCCTCGCAGTCCGGGCAGGTGGCGAAGGTGACGGCCCGGTCCACGAACCGCCCGATGTGCGGTTGCATGGCCTCGCGGTCCTTGCTGAGCATGGACCGCTGGATGGACGGGATCAGGCCGAGGTAGGTCAGGTTGATGCCCTCCACCGTGATCTTGGTGGCCTCCCGGTACAGCAGGTCGTGGCGCTGTTTCTTGGTGAACCTGCCCACCGGCTTGTCCATCGGGAAGTACCCGGCCCCGGCATAGATGCGTCCGTACCAGCCGTCCATGCTGTAACCCGGGACCAGGATGGCCCCCTCCTGCAGCGACCTGGCCTCGTCCACGATCGCCGTGAGGTCGAAGTCGGTGACCGTTCCCCGTCCCTCACAGTGCGGGCACATCCCGCCGAGGCGGTTGAAGGAGGCCTTCTCCGCGATCGTCCTGCCGCCGCGCTCCACCGTGATCGCCCCGGAGGCCGAGACCGAGGGGACGTTGAAGGAGAAGGCGTTGGGCGGACCGATGTGCGGTTCCCCCAGGCGGCTGAACAGGATGCGCAGCTGGGCGTTGACGTCCGTGGCCGTGCCCAGCGTGGACCGGGGGTCGGCGCCCATCCGCTCCTGGTCCACGATGATGACCGTGGTCAGCCCCTCGAGCACGTCCACGTCCGGACGGTCCATGGAGGGCATGAAGCCCTGCACGAAGGACGAGTAGGTCTCGTTGATCAGCCGCTGGGACTCGGCGGCGATCGTGCCGAAGACCAGGGAGCTCTTGCCGGAACCGGACACCCCGGTGAACACGGTCAGCCGCCGCTTGGGCAGCTCCAGGCTGAGGTCCCTGAGGTTGTTCTGCCGGGCACCGACCACGCGGATGGCGTCATGACGGTCGGCCGGGTGCACGTCTGCCGTCGGCGGCGGGAAGTTGGAGTGGACGCTGGTCTTCATGACCTCAGGGTATGACCAGCCCGCTCGTGGTCGTGTCATGATCCGGCGGGTTCACGGGAACGCTGGCCTCCGCCATGCGCTCATGGCACTCTGTGGGGCATGGAGACCGATACCGCCAGCAGCTTCGCCCAGACCACCGAGCCCGAGCCCGCGTCCCAGGAGGGCCCACCGCCGCGCCCCCACGTGGAGGCCTACCGTGCCGCGTCCAACGCCCTGGCCCGCGTCTGCAGGAACATCACCGACTGGGAGGCACCGGGCCTGGGCGAGTGGACCGTCCGGGACCTGGCCGGCCACGTGGACCGCGCCCTGGTCAACGTCACCGCCTACCTCGAGGCCGGCACGGAGCCCGGCGCCCCGTTCGTGGACGGACCGGTGGCCTACTACCGGGCGTTCTGGGGCCGTCACGACGACGAGGGGGTCGCCGAGCGCGGCCGGCTGGCCGGACAGGCACTCGGCGACGAACCGTCCATCACCATCGAACGCGACCGCGTGCTGGCGCAGGCCGTGGTGGACCGCACGCCCGACGACGCGCGGCTGCGCACCCCGGTCGGCACCATGACGCTGGCCGGCTACCTGCCCACGCGCACCTTCGAGCTCGCCGTGCACACCGCAGACCTGGCCCGGGCCACGGGTCAGGAGGTCCCGGAGTCCCTCGACCTCGCCTGGCCGGAGGTGATCCGGCTGGCCTCGGAGCTGGCGGTCCAGAACGGCCAGGCCGTGGACCTGGTCATGGCCATCACCGGACGCGGGACCCTGCCGGAGGGTTTCACCGTCCTGTAGGAGGCCCTCAGTCCCCGGTGTGCAGGGAGAAGATCACGCCGTGGCCGCCCGGCCACGTGGCGGTCAGCCGCCGGCGGCTGGCCAGGTGCTCGGACCCGGCGTCCTCGGGATTGGCCACCACGCGGTGCACCTGCACCCGCCCGGGCTGCTCGGGCAGAGTTCCCAGGACGGTGACGGACACCTCCGAGGGCTCATGGCCGATGTACTGCCCGTCCTCCGCGTAGAGGTGGACCTCGGCCTGCTGCTGCTCGCCCTCCAGGGCCCGCAGGAAGCAGGCCGTGGCCACGGGGTCCGCCATGGCGTCGTAGACCCACCGCTGGCCCAGGACCGAGTGGTCCACGGTTCCCACCAGGTAGGGTTCGGCCCCCTCCAGGGGTGCCGCGCGGTAGCTCAGGGGCACGTGCAGCACGGTGTCGCTGCCGGCGCGCCGGACCAGGTGCGCCTCGATCCCGACCTCGCCCTCGGGGTCGTCGAAGCGGTAGGCGCCGACCTTCTCGAGATCGCCCTCACCGGACCAGGGCTGCTGGGCGAGCCAGGACTCCAGGAGTTCCCTCTTCGAGGGCACCAGGGTTGCTTGATACACGGTTGCCATGCTCGTCAGTCTACGGGTCGGCCTGCCGGGGCTACAGGCGGGCGGCCAGCCGCGTGGCCTGCTCGATGGCCCGCTTGGCGTCCAGTTCGGCGGCCACGTCGGCTCCGCCGACCAGTACGACGTCGGCCCCCGCGGCGACCAGCGGGTCGTACAGGTCCCGTTGGGAGTCCTGTCCGGCGCACACCACGATGTCGTCGACCTCCAGCACGCGGCGGGCGCCGTCGACGTCCAGGTGCAGGCCGTCGTCGTCGATCCTCACGTATCCGGCCCCCGTGATGCCCTCCACGCCCCGGGCCCGCAGGGCCGAGCGGTGGACCCAGCCGGTGGTCTTGCCCAGGCCCGCTCCCAGCCTGGTCGTCTTGCGCTGGATGAGGTGGACCCGGCGGGCCGGTGCCCCGGGGTCGGCGGCGGTGAGTCCGCCACGGTCGGTGAAGTCCGGGTCCACGCCCCACTGGGAGTGCCAGGAGCGCGGGGACTGCGGCGCGGCGGGGTCCGGTTCGGTCAGCAGCCCGGCGACGTCGTGGCCGATGCCGCCGGCCCCGATGATCGCCACGCGGGGGCCGCAGCGCACCCGCCCGGAGACCACGTCCGGGTATGCGTGCACGTTGGGCCGGTCTATGCCGGGCAGCTCGATCGTCCGGGGCACCACCCCGGTCGCCAGCAGGATGCGGTCGTATCCGCCGTCGAGCAGTCCGGGCACGGTGGCCCGCCGGCCCAGGTGGAGGCACACTCCCGTCTCGTCGATGCGCTGCCGGAAGTACCGCAGGGTCTCGGCGAACTCCTCCTTGCCGGGGATCTGCCGGGCCAGGCGGAACTGCCCGCCGATCGACCCACCGGCCTCGAACAGGTCCACGTCCAGTCCGCGCGCCGCGGCCTGGGTGGCGGCCGCGAGTCCTGCCGGTCCGGCCCCGACGACGGCGATGCGCCGGGGGGCGGTGTCCTGCCGGCGTGACCGGGGGGCGACCGGCAGCAGCGACCGGTCCGGCAACGGGGGGAACGCCGGGTCGGTCTCCCGGCCGGCGCGGGGGTTGACCAGGCAGGACGCCGGCCGGTTCTGGAACGTGTGGTCGAGACAGGCCTGGTTGCACGCGATGCAGGTGTTGATGCGTCCGGGGGTGCCGGCGGCGGCCTTGGCCACCCAGTCCGGGTCGGCCAGGAAGGGCCGGGCCATGGTCACCAGGTCTGCCTGTCCCGAGGCCAGGACCTGCTCGGCGGTGTGGGGCATGTTGATCCGGTTCGAGGCGGCCACGGGGATGGTCACCGCCTCGCGGACTCGCCGGGTGAAGGCGGTGAAGGCTGCCCGGGGCACCGAGGTGACGATGGTCGGCACCCGGGCCTCGTGCCAGCCGATGCCGGTGTTCAGCAGGTCCGCGCCGGCCTCCTCCAGCTCCCGGGCGAGCTCGAGCGTCTCCGTGAGACTCTGCCCGTCCGGGACGAGGTCCGCCATCGACATCCGGAACACGATCAGGAAGTCCGGGCCCTCGGCCGCCCGGATGCGGCGGACGATCTCCGTGGCGAACCGGCGGCGCTTGCTCGGGGTGCCGCCCCAGGCGTCGGTGCGCCGGTTGGTCCGCGGGGACAGGAACTGGTTGATGAGGTAGCCCTCCGAGCCCATGACCTCCACCCCGTCGTAGCCGGCCCGCCGGGCCAGTCCGGCCGCACGCACGAAGTCCGCCACGGTGCGCCCGACCGCCCGCCGGGACATCCGGCGGGCGGTGAAGGGGGTGATCGGTGACGTCGAGCGTTCCGGTGCCGCGGACCAGGGGTGGTAGGAGTACCGGCCGGCATGCAGCAGCTGCAGCGCGATCCGGCCGCCGGCGGCGTGGACGGCGTGGGTGACCGTGCGATGGGCGACCACGTCGGCCGCCGAACGCATCGTCCCGGCCATCGGGGTGAGGCGGCCGGTCCGGTTCGGGGCGAAGCCACCGGTGATGATGAGCCCCACTCCCCCGCGGGCCCGCTCCGCGTAGAACGCGGCGAGCTTCGGTGCGTCGCGGCGACGGTCCTCCAGGCCCAGGTGCATCGAGCCCATGATCACCCGGTTCTCCAGCCGGACCGGTCCGACCGTCACGGGGCTGAACAGGGTCGGATACGGAGGGCTCGCGGGGTGCCCGGTGGCGGGTGTGGCGGTCATGGACCGATACTACTCGCCGGTAACTTACCTGTCAGCCGCTCGCGCCGGCCCCGCGGGAGACGGGCAGGTGCCGGTCCCACCAGCGCAGGACGTGCTCGAAGCGGGCCCGTCGGTGCCACGGGGTGCCCGAACGGGACAGTTCATGGTCCTCCCCCGGGAACACCAGCAGCTCGGACTCCACCCCGGACGCCCATAACGCGTGGTAGTAACGCTGGGCGTGCTCGATCGGGCAGCGCAGGTCCTGCTCCGAGTGGATCACCAGGGTGGGCGTGCGCACCCGGTCCACCACCTGCAGGGGGCTCTGGGTGCGGACGTGGTCGTGGTCGTCGCCGAAGTACTGGGACGTGAAGAACCAGCCGATGTCGCTGGAGCCCAGGGCGGAGACCGGGTCCAGGAATCCGCGCTCGACGATCGCCGCCGTGAAGCGGTGGTCGTGGGCCGTGATCCAGGCGGTCATGTACCCGCCGTAGGAACCGCCCATCACACCCATCCGGTCCGCGTCCAGCACCCCCGTGCCACCCGGGCCGAACTCGTCCAGGGCCGCCTCCAGGAACCCCAGGATGTCCTGGCGGTCCACCGTGCCCAGCCGCTCGCGGATGGTCGACCCGTGCTCGGACCCGTAGCCGTTCGAACCGCGCGGATTGCACATCACCACGGCATAACCGGCCTCGACCAGCACCTGGGTCTCGTCGAACCAGGACCACGTGTACTGCGCGTAGGGACCGCCGTGGATGTTGAGCACGACCGGGTGCGGCCCCGGCCCGGACGGGACGAACACCCACCCGTGCACCATGCCCGGTTCGACGCCCTCCTGGACCCGGTACTCGCGCTC
>NZ_DAOMPX010000086.1:0-6633 GCF_035445025.1 Citricoccus sp.
GGGCCGTCGTGGTCCTGCCTAGAGTCCCAGGCCCTCGCACAGGGCGCCGGCGAGCGCGTCGCCGTCGAAGTCCAGCTCGACCGTGTCCGGCAGGCCGTCGGCCAGGGACGGTGTGATGGGGGTGTCGCGCGTCAGGACGAGGGGTTCCTGGACGGGCAGGCCCACCGAGCGGAAGTAGTCCTCGAACTTCGTCCCGTCACCGCTGATCGCCTCGGACGCATCGGACACCACGGCCCAGCGAGCCGGGATGCCGTAGGCGTTGGCCACGATCACCCCGTGCAGGGACGTCGAGACGATCCGTTCACACGAGGTGATCTGGTCCACCACCGAGCGCAGGAAGTCCTCGCCCACACCGGTCAGGCGGATGTCCGCCACCCCACCGAGCGAGAGGTCCAGGTTGTCCTGGGTGACGTGCCGGATGAACCCCACCTCGTGCTCCTTCGGGCCCTCGTGCCCGGGGACGAAGCGGGGGAGGAGCAGGGCTGGATCGCCATAGACCTCCGGGCAGGTCCCCCCCGAGGCGATGACCTCCTGACGGGTGATCGGCCCGCGGACGGCGAGGTAGCGCGCGTCAGCGGAGAGAGCATCGCCGCGGCGCGGGGTCCCGGCGCCCCAGACGGTCGACCGCCCGCTGGCGAACTTGATGACCGAGCCGATCGCCAGGAGCCCGTCATTGCGTCGGCCGAACAGCGGGGGGCGGCCGGTGACCCACTCCACGAGCCAGGGGCTGAGCACGTCTCCGAAGTTGCCGGGGTACGGCGTCTTCATCCACCACATCCTCGGCCTCTCGGCCGGGCCCAGCCCCAATGACCGGGCACGTTCCTCCCGCCCGAGGTCGTCACCGAGGGACCGGGCGCGCGCCGCGATGTCCGGGCTCCCGTCAGAGGCCAGGCGCTTGACCTCTGCCCGTGCCTCGGCGAACAACCCCTGTTCGGAATACCGGACCGCCAGTTCCTGGCGTGAGGCGTCCAGGCCAGGGTGGAGGTCGAGCTGACGACGCAGGACGTCGACGGCCGCCTCGGGTTGCCGCGTGATCTTCAGGTACCGTGAGAGGCGCACGGCCGCCTCGGAACTCGCGGGCACCGCGTCCAGCGCGCGCCGGGCGAGCTTTACCGCGGCCTGGCGGTCACCCGTCTTCATGGAGTCCACGGCCTCGGCTCCGAGGACGTACGAACGGGCCTGGGGGCTGTCACCGAGCTTGCTGTGCTGCGTCAACTGGCCCCGGAAGGCAGAGACATTCCCGCTGTCACCGTGGACGAAGACATGGCGATCGGTCAGGGCGTCCGTGGGACGGGCCACGAGATCCGGCGGGAGGAGGCCCACCGAGAGCATGGTCTGGTGCCGCATCCACGCCTCCTGGAGCACATAGTCGTCCGTGACGCGCTCCTCGGTCTCCTGCTCGATGGACACCATGAGGTCCAGGAATTCCCGTGCCTCCGCGGTGGGCCCGAAGTACAGGAAGGACGGCACCCAGAAGCGGGCCGTCTGGAAGGGATCGAAGTCCCGGATGTACCGGTACCGGCCCCCGAACCCGGCGAGGTCGAAGCGGCTGCCGCGCAGTTGCTCGGGAACCCCCACGAGTCTTGTGTCGACGTCCACCCAGAGGATGGCCCCGAAGCGTTCGTGCATGCGTCGGTAGAACGCGACCTTCTCCCGGGTGATGGCACCCCAGTCGAGACCGTCGGCGGGGAGTTCCTCGATGTGGTGCGGCATGCCCTGCCGCTCACAGTCGGCGCGCAGCCGATCCGCGGCATCGTGGTAGTAACGATCACCGGCGTAGAAGCTGACCAGGGTGGGCAGTTCCGGCGTTCCGGACGGGAGCAAGGCATTCATGGGAGATCAATCTATCGGGATGGGCGGGTGCTCCCGAATCCCGCCATGCCGTGGCGGTACGGTGGTGGGACACGTGCCGTTCCCCGGCTCCCCGGTGACTGGGCCGCGGGGAGGCATGTCGTTGAGCGATCGTTGACAGACAGGACCTGGCATGCATGAATCCCGAGAAGCCTCTGACCCCCGTACTCACGGCGACAGAGGAGGGATTCCCGCAGTGGCCGGACGAGCAGTCCGGAAGGGTCGCAGGCTGGCCGGAAAGGCACTGCGCCGCCTGGGCGTGGACCAGGACCCGGCCCAGGGGAAGCGGCCAGGGCCTCCCCCTTCCGGGGGCGTCCCGGTCGACGGCGCCATCACTGATGACCGTCTCATCGCCGATCTGAGAAGACGTGTCGCGGCGCTCGAGCAACAGCGTCAGGACCTGTCCCTGTTCCGCTCGGCGGTGAGCCTGGGCCTGGGCCAGGCCGGCAACCCGATCCCGGGCGGGATCTCTCAGGCCGGTGCCCGCCAGCACGTGCTGTCCACGATGAAGTCCCTCGGCAGCGAGGCGGTGCTCGCGCGTGACCTCGAGCACGGCCGGCCGCTGGACCTCTCGGTGATCCACATGGTCCGGAGCCTGTTGGCCCAGCGCCAGCACGTCAGGGCACGGTCCATCGGGCATTCGCTGCTGAACAGCCCGGAGACCAGACTCCTGGGTCATGCCGCCGTCGGGCTGGTGGCCATGTACCAGAAGCTCTACGAGCTGGCCGAGCACCATTTCACCGCGCTCGACGTGCAGACCGCGGTACGGCTGGTACCCGCCGAGTGGCTGGACTTCCGCTTCCGCCAGGACCCCGACCAGGCCTGCCGGGACGTGTCGGCCCATCCCGACGCGACCCTGGCCTCGGACAGCCTGCGCTTCTTCGTCGTCATGCTGGCCGTCCGCGAACGCCGCGACGTCTTCGCCCGCGAGCAGTTCACGGCGCTCGTCGCCGATCGTGGTGACGCCCCCGACCTCGAACCGGCCCGGTTGGAGGACTACCGGTGGATGCGCCACTGGATGCGGTTGAAGGAAATCGAGTCCCACGGACAGCCCGACTGGCGCGATGGTGCGGTGAACATCGGCATCCTGGACTACAAGCAGCCCGACTTCCTGCGCCAGTCCAGCAACATCGGCGACTACATCCAGACGATCGGGGCGCTGACCCACGTGGCCCGGTTCCAGAACCTGGGTTTCCGCGGGGACGCCGACGTGACGGGGACCCTCGAGGTCCTGCAGAAGCGCACCAACCCGACGTTCCGCGCCGACCTGGCCGCGGACACCGAGGTCAACGTGGTCCGGGTGGACCGCGACGACACCCATCGGAACCACCTGCCGGCCAACACGTGGCTGGTGGCCTTCGGCTGGTACATGCATACCCCGTTCGACGGATCCTTCGACTTCCCCTTCGCGGACAACATCAACCCGATCTTCATCTCCTTCCACGTCAACCGCCGCGAGATGCTCACCGACGAGGCGGTGGCCTATCTGAAGGAGCACGCCCCGGTCGGTTGCCGGGACTGGACCACCGTCTACCTGCTGCGCAGCCTCGGCGTGCCGGCCTTCTTCTCCGGTTGCCTGACCACCACCGTCAGCGCGGTGTTCTCCGAGGCCGATGGGTCCACGGGGCCGGCTGCCGGCCGGGCCGCGGGCCGCGTGGGCCAGCGGGTCGCCGTCGTGGACAAGGGCCTCACGCCGGCGATCAAAGCACTCATCCCCGCCGGCGCCACCGTGGAGACCATCACCCAGGCCGACCCGTCCGTCGGCTGGTCGGGCATGGGTGACAACGTCGAGGAGGCCCTGGAGCTGCTCGAGCGGTACCGGGGCTTCGACCGGATCATCACCTCGCGCCTGCACTGCTACCTGCCGGCCACGGCCCTGGGATGCCCCGTCGACTTCACGCCCGGGCGCCAGGGTGACGTGCGCTTCGACGGGCTGCTCGACATGACTCCCGGTTCCCCGGCCCTGGCGGCCATCCAGGACGGCATCCGTTCCAAGCTGGAGGCCGTCTACCGGTCGATCCTCTCGGGAGCCGGCAAGGACGAGGTCTACGCGTTGTGGCGGCAGATCACCGCGGAGGACGTCGCCGCCGCCGAGGCGCACTGCTCCCGGCCGTTCACGCTCCCGGAGCCACAGTTCGACGTCGGCGCCGCGTGCGAGACGATCCTGGCCGGGCGCCGTGACTTCGGTGCCGCCGGGGTGAACCCCGAGGCGGAGGGCACCGGTGAGGACCCGGCACACGACACCGTCCACGTAGCCCTGGCCACGGATCAGAACCTGCGCGCCGAGGTGCCGGTCGTGGTCCAGTCGATCCTGTCCGGGTCCTCGCGCCCCGTGCACTTCTGGGTGCTCACCCGCGGTCTCGACGACGCCTACTTCTCGGCCCTGGCAGAGACCTTCCCGGAGACCTCGTTCACCTTCCTGCCGTGTGACGAGGTCCACTATGGCGAGATCGCCGGGATGCTCAAGCACATCACGGTCTCCACCATGGACCGGCTGCTGCTTCCCCTGCTCATGCCGGACCTCGACCGGATCATCTACCACGACATCGACGCCGTGACGGTGGCCGACATCGCGGAGCTGTACGCCACGGACATGACCGGTACCCCGCTTGCCGGCCGGTCCTCCAAGGCGAGCTGGGCCGAGAGCGGCTTCGGCAACGTCTACCGGGCCGCTAACCGGCTGGATGCGCAGACGGCCTCCGAGCTTCGCCGGGGCATGCACGACACGATGGAGTACGACTTCACGACCTTCAATGCGGGAATCCTGGTGATGGACCTGGCCACGATGCGCGCCGACGACTTCTGCCATCGCTACGTGGGCATGGCCGGCGGATACGGCATGAACGACCAGGAGATCCTGAACTGCTATGCCGGCCGGAACCGGACGGTACTGGACCCCCGGTGGAACGCGGTGCCCCAGCAGGAGGTCGCGGTCGATCCGAAGATCATCCACTGGGCCGGTCCCGCGAAGCCGTGGCGTCCCGAGTACGTGGTGCACCAGGACGTCTGGGACGGGTACGTGGCCGGTTTCGAGGAGCGCGCCGCACGCGCCGGGACCCGGGAGGTCCTGGTGGGCACCAACGTCCAGGCCGGCTCGTAGGGCGGGTCACGGTCGTCGCAGGGTGGGGGCCCCGGGTGCGCAGGACGCCGAACCCGGGGCTCCGGTGGCGAGCGCCGGACACGCGGGAGGCTCCGTCGTCATGGCCGGTGACTCGGTGACTAGGCTTCGTGTATGACGTGGTTGGTGACCGGCGGGGCCGGGTATATCGGTGCGCACGTGGTGCGCGCTTTGCAGGAAGCCGGGATGCGGGCGGTGGTGCTGGACTCGCTGACCAGCGGTCACCGGTCCTTCGTGCCGGAGGCGGTGCCGTTCGTGGAGGCCGATGTCAACGACACCGGGCTCGTCCGTACCGCCCTGGTGGAGCACGGGGTCACCGGGGTGATCCACGTGGCCGGGTTCAAGTATGCCGGGGTGTCCGTGCAGCGGCCCCTGCACACCTACCGGATCAACGTGACCGGCACCGCGAGCCTGCTGGAGGCCATGCAGTCCGCCGGGGTGGAGCGGATCGTGTTCTCCTCCTCGGCCGCCGTCTACGGCACGCCCGGCGTCGACGTGGTCACCGAGGACACCGCCACCACACCGGAGTCCCCGTACGGGGAGTCCAAGCTCATCGGCGAGCGGCTGCTGGCCGGCCAGGGCCGGGCCACCGGGTTGCGGCACACCTCGTTGCGGTACTTCAACGTCGTCGGCTCCGGGGAGGTGAGCCTGCCGGACACCTCCCCGCACAACCTCTTCCCCCTGGTCTTCGATGCCCTCGTGGCCGGAGGCGTCCCGCGGATCTACGGTCAGGACTATCCGACCCCGGACGGCACCTGCGTGCGCGACTACGTCCACGTGGCCGACCTGGCCCAGGCCCACGTCGCCGCCGCCCAACGCCTGCAGGAGGGGGAGACCGTGGAGCCGGTCTACAACCTCGGCTCGGGGCACGGGACCTCGGTGCGGCAGATCATGGACACCGCGGCCGCCGTCACCGGGATCGACTTCACCCCTCAGATCCATGACCGCCGTCCGGGGGACCCGGCGAGGATCGTGGCCGAGGGGCAGCTGGCCGCCCGGGACCTGGACTGGCGCATGCGCCACTCGCTGGAGGAGATGGTGTCATCGGCCTGGGCAGCCAGACAGGCATGGCCGACCTCCCGGTAGTGATTCCCGTCACCCTCCGGGGTGTTGGCCTCCCCGGGGCGCAGCTCCAGGACGGAAGCGCACGGCGGCCTGCCGGTGCTGAGGAGACCGGCCTCAGGCCTCCCGGACCGTTCCTGCCGAGGCCGAGAGCAGCGCCGACGACAGGTCCTGCGCGACGGCCGGGGCGAGGTCGGAGGCGGAGACCAGCTGCAGCGTCACGGCGGAGGCGTTCGGCCACGACCTCGATTCGAAGGCCTTTCTGGCCACCCGTAGGCGGAAGGTGAACGGCAGGACCCCCGCCTCGTGCACCAGGTGCAACAGGACCGTGCCGTGGTCCTCGGCCAGGTCGAGGGAGTAGGCCTTGCCGGCCACGTCGATCTCGGCGAACAGCCTGCCCGTGGCCTTCGGGTTGGACCACGGGGCCGTCAGGGTGAACCCCAGGTCCTTGGCGCCCTCGCCCTCGATGTGCAGCTCGCCGTCCCAGCGCAACTCCATCCCCTTCAGGGGGCGGGTCACCGGCAGGTGCAGGGCGATGTCGAACGCACTCGCCCGGAAGCGGCCCACCGGCCGGTTCGACGGCACGGGGATGCCCACGCCGG